>JAGQUL010000141.1:1903-11092 GCA_020438525.1 Thermoleophilia bacterium
CCTCGTCGTCGGCCTCGGCCGCCGCGGGAGCCTCGGGCTCCTCCGGCTCGTCCTCGACCTCGGGTGCGACCCAGCCTTCGTGCAGGGAGCAGAACGACTCGCCCGGCTCCGCCGCGTTCGGGCAGCGCTTGCCGGTCTTGAGCACGGCCTGGCAGCGACCGTCGTTCTCGACCTGCACGTCGCCGCTGCCGCCGCTCGACGGCTCGGGCGCGTTCGCGTCGTACTCGGCGGCGCTGCGGATGTCGATCCGCCAGCCGGTCAGGCGTGCCGCAAGGCGTGCGTTCTGACCTTCGCGACCGATCGCGAGCGCCAGGTTGTCCTCGGGCACGATCACCGTCGCCTGCATCGACTCGTCGTCGACGAGCACTTCCTTCACGCGCGCGGGCGAGAGCGCCTTCGCGATGAAGCGCGCCGGCTCGTCGTTCCACGGGATGATGTCGATCTTCTCGCCGCGCAGCTCGCTCACGACCATGCGCACGCGGCTGCCTCGCGGTCCGACGCACGCACCGACCGGGTCGACGCCCTGCACGGTGCTCTCCACCGCGATCTTCGAGCGGTACCCGGGCTCGCGCGCCACGCTCTTGATGATCACGAGGCCGTCGCCGACCTCGGGCACCTCGAGCTCGAACAGTCGGCGGATCATCTCCTCGCTGCCGCGCGACAGCACGATCTGGGGGCCCTTGGTGCCGTTGCGCACCTCGAGGATCACTGCCTTGACGCGAGCTCCGTGGTCGTGTCGCTCGCCGGGGATGCCCTCGCTGTTGGGCAGGATCGCCTCGGCGCCTCGGCCGAGCTCCACGACGGTCACGCCGCGCTCCTGCGACTGCACGGTACCGTTGATCAGCTCGCCGACGCGATCGATGTACTCGTCGTACATGATCCCGCGCTCCGCCTCGCGGATTCGCTGCAGGATCACCTGCTTGGCCGTCTGCGCCGCGATGCGCCCGAACTCGCCGGACGGGTTGATCGGCACCGTCTCGATGTCCGAGGTCGGAACCTGCGACCAGTCGATGTCGAAGTCGATGTCGTCCTCGTCGTCGTCCTCGTCCGCCGGGGGCGCTTCGGCAGCCGCCTCGTCGAGCTCGGGCTCGTCCTTGAGGATGATCGCCTCCATCGGCAGCTCGTCGCCCACGAACTGGTGGATCTGGAACGTGCCGTTGTCGCGATCGATCTCCACTCGTGCGAACGGGACCGCGTCGGGCGTCTTGCGGTAGGCCGCCAGGAGCGCGTCCTCGAGCGCCGTCAGCAGATCCTCGCCGGAGATGCCCTTCTCCTGCTCCAGCATGTACACCGCGTCGATGATCTCCCGGCTCATGCCCGTCCTCCCTTTCGGGCTGCGGCCGCGGCGAAGGGGTCCTCCACCACGAGCCTGCAGCGCACCAGTTCCTCGAACGGCACGACCCGCGACTCCCCACCTTCGGGGCGCACGGTCACGCCGCTCGTCTCGTCGACCGCCTCGACGACCACCACCGATGCCCGGTGACGACCCTCCTGGCGCATTCGAACCTTCTCGCCGATCACTTCACGGAAGTGGTCGGGTGCCCGCAACGGCCGCTCGATCCCCGGGCTCGACACCTCGAGCTCGAAGTCGGGGCACGTATCGCGGATGGCGTGGGTGACCGCCTCGCAGTCCTCGAGGCCGATCCCGTCGGGGGAATCGATGAAGACGGTCACCTTCTCCTGGGGATCGTTCAGCTCGACCTCGAGCACCTCGATCGCCGGGAGCGCAGGGGCCAGCGCAGCCGCGATGCGGCCGTGCAGCTCTCGTTCCCTGTCGAAGTGTCGTGCCATGAAAAAAGGGCCCGTTGGCCCTTGAACGTCAGTTCCAGGTTGCCGGACGGCGCGCAGCTCCGGCTCGTCGTCCGCCCGCGAGTATAGCAGGCAACACCGCTCCTGCCCGGCCGTGCGGCCTGCCCACACCATCGCCCGAACCGACGTGTCGTCACCACGTCGGGACATCGCCACCGAGCGACGCTGCAATCGGGTTTCATGCATCTTGAAATTTGTGCTTGACGGTTTTGCAGGTTGTCGCGTACAACATAGATATACCCCCACCGGGCAGGCGCTTCTCTCCCCCTTGCAGCCCCGCCCACAACCGGACGACGTCGAACTCCTCCCCCCTCCTCAGACGCTCGACCACCAGGGGTTTCGCGGGTCTCGCGCGGCACGGATGCCGCCGGGACCCGTCTCCTTCTTCTGTTGCACGACGGTACCCGCTTGCCGGATCCAGATGGTCGTCGTACCTTCGAGGTGCAGCACGCCGGCGCACGGCGATCCGAACGGATCGTTCGTCCGCACGGTCGCACGCCAGCGATCGGGTTGCACGAGGAGGGGGAAGCAGGTCGTGTCGTTCATCGACGGCATTTTCAATGGCATCACCGGCGCCGTGAAGGACGTCCTGGGGATCCATGACGCGCCCAGGCAGAACAGCGACGACTCTTCGCATGACGCGAAGACGAGCGGCCGCACGGCGAGCTCGGTCGAGACGAAGTACGAGCCGACCAGCGCGGCCGCGTCCGGATCCAGCGACGATTCGCGGTTCTCGCTCCTGGGCTACCTCCAGTCGAACGTTGCGCAGCGCAACACCACCGCCGACGCGGGTGAGCCGGCCAGCGGCGCCGTATCGCCGCGGCCCGCTGCAGGCTCCGGTGCGACCGGCGTGGCGGGTGCACGGAGCAGCCGACTCGACTCGGCGCTGGCGAGCGCCGGGGTTCGCGAACCGATCGCGCAGTTTCGAACATCGGCACGGGCACAGGTGTTCGACGGCTCCGACACGAACTACGTGGGCGACGCCGACCAGCTTGCCTCGTCGGGCGGCGACGCGGCGGTCGCTGCGCGGAACGTCCAGCGGGGACTCGACTACTTCCATGACACGTTCGGTCGCGACGGTCTCGACAACGCCGGCTCCGCGGTCGAGGTGATCGTCGGCGACCACTCCACCGACGACTCCGGCCAGCAGCGATTCAAGGGCAACGGCGGGTACTACGCGATGCCGGACGGCCGGGGCGGCTACGGCGAGGCGGTCCACTTCGGCGAGGGCACGTCGTACGATGCGGCTCGCGGTCGTGTCGACCAGAAGCCGATGCAGTACGCCGAAGACCTGACCATCCACGAGCTCGTGCACGGCGTCATTCGAAAGGAATCCGGCTATCTCGGCGGGCAGGCCGACGAGGCCGGCGCCACGAACGAGGCGATCGCCGACGTGCTCGCCGCATCCGCGACGCGCGACTGGAAGCTCGGCGAGGGGATGTACACCGCGTCCAGCGACTACAAGCTCATGCGCAACATCGCCAATCCCGACGACCCGACCGCGATCCATGGTCTGTGGACGTCGATGGACGACGTGCGTCGACACCAGCAGGCGGGCGAGGAGATCGAGGAGCACTGGGCGAGCGGCGTGATCAGCACCGCTGCGTACCGGATGCAGCAGCGGCTGGGTGGCGAGGCAGGATGGCAGGCGGTCGAGCAGGTCTTCTACGGGGCGATCGAACAGCATCGACTGGGCGACATGTCGTTCGAGTCGGTCGCGAACGCACTCCGGGGTTCGGCTGCATCGCTCTACGGCGACCGCAGCTCGCAGGAGCAGATCGTCGACGAGGAGCTGCGCCGCGCCGGCCTGTGAGCTGCGTGGTCAGACCGGGTCGGTCGAGCTGATCCGGTTGAGCACGGTCGGCATCAGGTCACGACGGTGCAGCAGCGCGTCGCGCACGAACATCTGGAACTCGTCACGGGCGAGCACCCAGAAGCGTGAATCCTCGGTCGCCGCGACGGTGGCGGTTCGCTGGTCGGTGAACAGCAGCGCAGTCTCGCCGAAGAACTCGCCCTCGACGAGCTTGGCGATCGGCGTGCCGTCCTTCACCACGCCGACGCTCCCGCTGACGATCACGTAGAACGCATCTCCGGGGTCGCCCTGTCGAAACAGCACGGTTCCCCTGCTCGCCCGCTCCTCGCGCAGCACCTTCGCGAGCCGATCCAGATCGGTCGGCGTGAGCGCCCGGAACAGCGGGACGCGTTCGAGCTGCGCACGTCGCTTCGACACGAGCACCGATCCGCGACCGTCGCGCATCTGCACGTGCGGGCGGATGAACCGATCGAACACGTCCGCATCGAACGACAGCAGCCGCGCGACGCGGTCTTCGCCGGCTCGCACCGTCGCGTTGCGGGGGGCTCCCTGCACCAGCGCGGCCTCGCCGAACCAGTCTCCCGGGCCCAGCGTCGCGAGCTCGTGGGGCGCGTCGTCGCCGCGTCGCTGCACGTCGACGGTGCCCGACTGGACGATGAAGAAGCGGTCGCCGCGTCCGCCCTCGCTCACGATGTAGCTGCCGGGCTGCCAGGACTCCTCGTGCGCCGCATCCGCGAGCGCGCCGATCGACTGGACGTCGAGCTCGGCGAACAGGGCGACGCCGCGCAGGAAGCGGGCGAGCTCCGCGATCGCGGGCGAGCGTGCCCGCCACGGCCCGTCCCCGGATCGGTCACGGAGCGGCTCCGGTCGATCCTCGTCGGCCGCCGGCGACGGCTCGACCGGCGGCGGGACATGCGGTCGCCCGCCGAGCCGCTCGAGGTGCCTGACCACCTGTCGGTACAGGTCGGGCGGGTAGTCGTCGAGCAGCTCTGCGCGGACGAGCCGATCGACGAGCGACAGCACCGGCTCGACCGACAGCACGCCGTCGTCGATCCCCGCGACGATGATCTCGGCGATCGACAGCTCACCATCGAAGCGACGCACGATCGCGACCTCGTCGGAATCGATCGGGAGCACGCGTCGCGTCCCGGTCTGCACGAGCTCGTACTCGTCGCCGATGTGGCGGATCCGGACGTCGTGCGACAGTCGCGGTCGCAGCGTGACGAGCGACAGTCGCCGGTCGAGCCGCTGCCAGAGGCCGAGGTCCTCGGTCACGTGTCGTGTTCCTCCAGCACGAGGTCGAGACGCACGGGAGCGGGATGCGGTCGGCACCCGCCGCAGTGGATCGCGTCCTCGACGACGAGCGACTGGACCTGGCCGGAGCTGCCGCTCCAGGTCGTCAGCACGTACGGAAGGACCTGCGCGTGCACGCGGCAGGTCGCTCGACCGCAGAAGCGACAGGTCGCGGCTGCGGGTTCATGGCAGGTCCAGCACTCCATGGCCCGGTCGTACCCGACACCGGCCCGGCCCTATCCATGCACTCGACGATCCGTCGGCGATCAGCCGACGAGACGGAGCCCGGGCGGCCCGTCCGCGCCGTCGCGATCGTCGTCGCCCTCGCCGAACTCGAGCGGTCCGACGGGGAGCTCGACGACGAACGTGGCGCCCGCGCCCGGCGCCGAGAGCACGCGGATGGTGCCGTGCATCGCCTCGACGAGCTTGCGTGCGGTGAACAGCCCCAGCCCGGCACCGCCCACGCCGGAGCGCATGTCCACGTCGACGCGGTAGAAGGGGTCGAACACGCGCGCGTGGTGCGTCGCGTCGATGCCGGGCCCCTGGTCGCTCACGCTGATCGTGACGGTTCCGCCGACGCGCTCGGTGCCGATCGCGATCGGCGGCTCGCCGTACTTGAGCGCGTTCTCCACGAGCACGGCCACCACGCCGATGAGCGCGCGGCGGTCCGCGAGCACGAGCGTCTCGTCGGGGATGTCGACGATCACGTGCTCGAGCTCGTCCGCACGCTCCGGCAGCGCGACCTTGACGCGTCGCAGCGCGTCCTCGACCAGCGCGTCGACCCGCGCCGGGACGATCGACACCTCGACACGCTCGTTCGCGAGCTGGTGGTTGGTGAAGAAGGCGTCGGAGATCTGCTGGAGCTGGTAGGCGTGGTCGCGGATGATCGAGATGAACTCGGTTCGCTGGCGTTCGGTGAGTTCGAGCTCCGGATTCACGAGGGTGTCCGAGAACCCGAGGATCGTCGTGATCGGAGTGCGCAGCTCGTGGGCGGCGGTGGCCATGAAGTTGCGCTGGGTCTGCTGGAGCAGGTCGGCCATGGTGGTGTCGCGGAACGTCTGCAGGATCCCGCCGCCGGGCATGGCGGTGACCACGAGGTCGACGACGAGCCCACCGCGGCCGCGGCCGACGGGAAGCGTGACGCGCCGCGTTCCGGGCAGCTGCTCCGCCCGCAGGAACTGGATCACGGGATCGCGTACGTCGACGCGCTCGCGAGCGAGGCCGGTGAGCTGCTCGGCACCACGGTTCCAGTACTGGACGTTTCCCTCGTCGTCCCAGACGCAGATGCCTTCGTCGAGCGTCTCGAGCGTGCGGCCGAATGCCTGTGCGGTGTCCTCGAGCTGTCCGACCTGGAGCGCGAGCTGCTCGGAGAGGCGGTTCACGCTCGATGCGAGCATGGCGAATCCGTCGTTGCCGCGCACGCGCATGCGGGTTCCGTAATCGCCGTCGGCGAGCGAGCGGACGCGACCTGCGAAGGCGCGCACGGTGCGGTTGGTGAAGAAGATCAGCAGCAGGAACGCGAGGACGGTGGCGATCGTCATTGCGCCGATCGCGGCGCGCACGTCACGGTCGATCTCGGAGAGCGCGTCCTTCTCGAGCGCGTTCGTCGACAGCGCGTGCAGCTGGTAGGACGGGTCGGACGTCAGCGAGCGCGAGTAGACGTGCAGGTCCATGCCGTCGACGGTGAGGTCCTGCAGTCGTGCGAGGTCGCGATCGACCGGACCGCCGACCTGGTCGGGGTCGATCGACTTCGGGAAGGTGTCGGAGGTGGCGATGAACCTGCCATCGCGTTCGAGCGCGAACGGTGCCTCGTTGCCGGTCGCGTCGGACGCTCGTTCGAGCACGCCGTTGTCGACCGGCTTGTAGAAGGTGACCTGGGCCGCGCGGTCGCGCCCCTGGATGCGGATCGAGTACGAGATCGGTCCGGCGCCGGTCACGATCGAGTGGTCGACGGGGTCGCGCACCTCGTAGCGTATGTCGGGATCGTATGCGGCGAGCTGCTGGCTGACGGTATCGGAGTCGCCGTCGAGGAGCGCGACCCGGGCGGTGCGCGAGTTGACGAGGTCGTCGACGTGCTCCTTGAGCTGCGCCCGGTCCTCGCGGAAGGTCGCGTTGAGCGACTGGACGTTCTCGCGCAGGGCGATCTCGACGGTGTCGCGTGCGATCCGCCGAGGCACCTCGAGCAGCGCGAGATAGTCCACCACCACGAGCGCGACCAGCACCGCGACGGCAATCGCGGCGAGACGGATCGTGAAGGATGCGCGGCGGAAGATGCGAACCATGGTCGCTCGGTACAGGGTAGCGCACCATCGCTTGTTCCCGCAGATCCCGGTTCCTATTGCCCGTCCATCCGAACTTTCGCGAGGTTTCGCCGCCTCCGGTTCGCTCGGACGAGCAGTGTGAGTGCAAGGCGTCCCGACATCCGGGGGAGATTTCGCCGCCTCCGGTTCGCTCGGACGAGCAGTGTGAGTGCAAGGAGTGCGAGGGAAGCCGTACTCGGTACGGCGACCGAGCAACGACGCAGCAATCGCGCTGGTCGTCCAGCGAAAGCTCCCCCGGCTGGACTCGAACCAGCAACCCCTCGGTTAACAGCCGAGTGCTCTACCATTGAGCTACAGGGGAAGGTAGCGGACCCGCTATCGGCAGGTCGGTGCGTGGACATTAGCAGGAGCGCTCGACGACTGTCCACGACGCGCCCGGTGCGCAGTATGCGACGATGCGTGCGTGAGCACAGCCCATTCGCATACCGCCGACGAGTACCTGATGACGATCTGGCTCCTGGCCTATCCGGTCGGAGAGTACGTTCCGTCGCGCCGAGGCCCGCAGCCGACCGCCGCGGCTCGGATCGCCGACCAGCTGGGCGTGTCGCGCGCCAGCGCCGGTGAGATGCTGAAGCGGCTCGAGGGTGAGGGCATGGTCGTGCGTGGCGAGCGCAAGGAGGCGGTCCTGACCGAGAAGGGACGACTGGCTGCGACGCGGATCGTGCGTCGCCACCGGCTGGTCGAGCGCCTGCTCACGGACGTGATGGGCTATGACGGTGCCGAGTCGCATGACAAGGCGGACGGCATCGATGCGGGCTTCGACGAGGAGATGGTCGAACGCCTGTACGAGCGGCTGGGGCGACCCGAGCGGTGCCCGCACGGCTACCCGATCGATGCGCACCACGAGCTGCGGGAGAACCCGACGCTCAAGCCGCTCACCAAGCTCGATGCGGGCGCGACCGCGACGATCGTGCGGCTCGCCGAGCACGACGGCGAGCTGCTGCGGTTCTACTACGACGCCGGGCTCGTGCCCGAGACGGACGTGGAGGTCGTGGCCTGCGACTCTGCCGGCAACGTGACGATCGCGCTCGACGACGAGCACGAGCTGCTGCTCACGCTCGAGCAGGCACGCGGCCTGTATGCGCGCCCCGAGGGCGTTCCCGTGGTTCCGGCCGAGCCCGAGTGCTGGGGCTCGCGTGGTCCGCTGCGCGCGGTCACGTCGGACGATTGACCCGACGCCTCAGGTCGATTCGGCGCCGCGCATCTCCCAGAAGCCCCAGAGCAGGTACCAGCCGCCCCCGAGCAGCGCGCCGAGCAGCAGCACCGGCACCTGATCGGCGACCGATGGGGCCTTGTCGGAGTCGTCGACGACTCCGCTGGCGATGAATGCGAAGGCTGCTGCCGATCCGGCGCCGCCGATCGCGCCGCAGATCGTGCGGATGATCACGCGACCGCGCCGGGAGTCGCCGGGTCGTGGCTCGGCAGGCAGCACGTGGAGCACCATGCCGATGAACGCGCCGAAGAGCGTGCCGAACAGGCCCCAGAGAAGGTCCTGCGTGGCCGCGACCGCGTTGGTGCCCGCGAAGATCCCGGCCAACACCGCGTCGCGTCGCACGGCCGGCATGTCGACGGTCGTGTGGAGCCAGCGCTGCGGCTCGCGCTCCGACGACGGCATCGAGCTCATGCGTGGACGACTTCGCCGAGCGCGTCGGCGAGCTCCACGTACGGGATGCCGGTCGCTTCTGCGACATCCTCGTTCGTGACCTGACCCGCCACCACGTTGGCACCACGGCCGAGCACGATGTCGTCGAGCAGCGCGTCGCGTGCGCCGCTGTTGGCGAGCTTGAGCACGTACGGCAGCGTCACGTTCGTGAGCGCCATCGTGGACGTGATCGGCACCGCGCCGGGCATGTTCGCGACGCAGTAGTGGACGACGCCCTCCTCCTCGTACACCGGGTCGGTGTGCGTGGTGGGCCGGCTCGTCTCGAAGCAGCCGCCCTGGTCGATCGCCAC
>JAGQUL010000142.1 GCA_020438525.1 Thermoleophilia bacterium
ACAGCGAAAACGGTGGATTCAGGTTGAAGCCTGAAGCCGTGCCGCGCCACGGATGCTCGTGCTGCCGGTCACCGCGAATGCGATCGCCGACACCACGACCGTCATGAGCAGCACGGCGATGATGACTTCAACGACGGTGAAACCGCGTTCATGAACCGTGACATCCGGGCCATGCGAACGCGACGCACGTGTGAGCGCATGCGTGGGCATGCGTCGTTCATCGGCACGAATGCGCAGATCCTTGACCCGCGAGGGCTCGTCGCGTCACCGGAGTGGCCAGCTCAAGCATCGGTGCAGCACTGCCGATGCCGGTCACGTGCCCGCACGATCCCACACGCATCCGACCGGCGAGTCCGCGATCACGATGGTCGAGATGATGGTGATCGTCCTGATCGTCGGGCTGCTGCTCGGTGTCGGGATGTGGTCGATCCGCTCGGCACGCCAATCCGGCCAGACCGTCGCGGCGATCGCCGCGGCCCAGGCCTATGCCGACGCGGTCGACGAGTTCGCTCGCGACCACGGCGGGTCGTACCCATCCCTCCCGAGCGACTGGAACGCGAATCTCGCCAAGGGGCCCCAGGACACGGTGCTCAGCACCGACAGCGCCTCGAACCGATACCTGCGACGAGTTCCCGAGAGCATCCAGGACGGTACGGTCACCATCGCCGCCAGCGCGAGTCCGTCGAAGCCTACGATCGTCTACGCCGCCGAGAACGGAAACCGCGGCTACCGCATCGAGATCCACGTACCTGGACGCGACACGTGCGCCGTTCGCGGCGGCAATGCCACGTCAACGTCGCCAGCGACCTGTTCCGCACGTTAGGCGAACCGGCCACGGCGCGGGGGCGGGGGCTCAGCAGTCCTCGACCGTTCCGGTCGATGCGGCAGTGTTCGTCGAGCGACACACGAGTTCGCCGTCGACCCAGCCGCTGACCTCGAACGTGGTGAGGGACGTGCGACGGTAGGTGATGCCGACCCCGGTCGATGTCGGAGCACCGGATCCGAACGCGACGATCCCACCAGCATCTGTGACCGCTTCGGGGACGTGACGGACGTATCGCTCGTCCGCGTCCTTCTGGAGCTTGTCGACCGGTCCGAGCTCGGGCTTCGCGCTCGGCCAGTCCTGCGTCCCCTGCTGCGGCATGGTCCCGCCGTTGTCGATCGCGAACTCGATCGCCGCATCGTAGTAGGTACGTGCGGCGGCCTTGACCTTGAGCTCCGCGGTCGACCTGCGGCTGCCGCGCATGCCCACGAAGGCGAGCGACACGAGCACGAGGACGATCACCACGACGACGATCATCTCGACCATGCTGACGCCTCGTTCAGATCGCGGAGGCGGATCGTTGATCGTGCACTCGCTCATCGACACTCCGGACTCGTGAGCACACCGCCGACGGAGAAGCAACGCTTGCTCGCCTCGTCGTATCCGTCGTGCTGCCACGGCGTGGTGAGCGGCATCAGGGGCGGCGGCGCGTTGTAGAGCTTCGCGTCGTAGCGGTATCGGCGATTGCTCCACCCGAGCACCGTCACCCCTCCGCTCTCGAACCCGAGCGTCGGCGCGTAGTGGGTCGCAAGCGACCCGAAGAAGTTCAGCGTTCCGCACTTCGGCATCGACGGCACCATCGCCGCGCTCAGGACGGGGATGCGCCACTCGGTGGGATACGTGATCGATCCCGACGACGACACGACCGCCGCCTGGATGCTCGAGACCGCGCACCCGCTGACACGTACGATCACGTCACCACCTGCCATGAGGCCGAGTGATCCGGTCGATGCATGACCGACGTTGCCATCGATGTAGATCCTGTTGCCGGCAGTGCCGCCACCGACGTTCGCGGTACGACCATGCGCGATCACCGAAACGCGCTGGTTCGCACCGACCGATCCTCGAACGTGCACGTCGCCGTCGACGACGAGCACGACGCTCGGCGCGCCGAGCGAGCCGGGCAGGGAACCGACATTCACGGTTCCGAGGGACGCGGCTGCGGCTCGGGTGACACAGCGAACCGCGAACGATCCATCTGCCGCCCGCCACCGACCCGATCCACCGCACAGGGACCACGCGAACTCGGTGGTGCCGGCGATACCCTTGAGGTTGATCAGCTTGTCGGGCGTGGTTCGCTTCGGGAAGCCACTGCACCCACCGGCGATGTCGAAGCCGCCCTGTGCCGAGGTGAAGCGCGCACCCGATGCGCAGGTCACCCCCGACTGCACGATGATCCGAGGATCGCTCGCGGAAAGCGTTCCCCCGAACAGCTGCTCCGGCAGTCCGTTCGAGTGCACCGGGCCGTCGATTCGGGCTCCGCTCGTGAACGTGATCTGGCTGTCTGTGATCATGAAGTAGTCGGCGAATCGCCCCGGGCGAAACTCCGCTCGGATGATCTTCGTGTTGGACGGCGAGCTGTTGTTCGCATTCGCGGTCCAGCCACGGAAGTATGCGACCACGCGCGAACCGGTCGTGGTATCGAGCGCCGCGCCGCTCGGCTGGCGCCAGTCCGGTCGCGCCATCGAGTACAGCTGCCAGTACCCGTACACGTCGTTGCCCAGGTCGCGCTTGACCGTGTATCGAGCTATCGGGGGAACGCCGGTCGCGGCCGACGTGTCCACCGTTCCGAGCGCGCCGGGCAGCGACGAGTTGCCGATGACTTCGACCTGGTTGCCGAGAAGGCGCTTCGCCTCGTCCGATGTGAGCTGGAAGCCGTCGAACTCACCGATCACCTTCGCGTTGAGTCCGCGCAGGTACGTCCCCGCACCTTCGTCTGCCGGCCCTTGGGCCGCCTTGTCCTGTCCGCTGCTGCGGGCCTTGTCGGATGCCTGCATCGCCTGCATGCCGATCACGATGATGATCGCCAGGCCGAGCACCATCACGCCGATCGCGATCGGGATCGCCATGCCGTATTCTGCTTCGCGTCGTGCGGTCACTGCATGACCCCTTGGCATCCGAGTGCGTACTGGTAGTCGCTCGACAGGCGGTTTCGCAGCGCGATCGTCGACTGCAGCGAGTCCTTGGTAGCGCGCTTTCCCTCGACCGCGATTGCCGACAGGTCGAAGCGCACCTGCGTGATCCAGTTCCGAGCAGCTCCGGATACGGTTCCCAGCGCCGCTCCGCCCTGTCCACAGGTCGACGTGGCAGCTGGGACTCCGCACGCCGCCGGATCGCACCCGAGCACGTACGAGAATGCAGAGGTGGGCGCGGCGCCGGCGCCTGCTCCCGCTCCGCTCGTCGGTCGGACCCAGGTGCTCGTGAGCGTCGTGCCTCCACCGCAGTTGTCGTTCGAGTAGACGGTTCGGACGATCGACCACGTCGCGCCGGTCTTGAGCTCCCAGCGAATGCACTCGGCACCCGCCCACGTGGCGTTTCCGGGCAGCGACACCACGTCACCGACGAACTGGAAGGTCTTCGAGTTCGCGACCGTGACGTCGGCGATTGCCGACGAGCCGGTGCGGACCTGGTCGGCGAACAGGTCGAGGTCGCGCACCTGGTCGAAGCTTCGGTTGGGGCTCCGCGCGGCGCGGACATCCTGCTCGAGCATCTGCGATGCCTGCTCGAACTGGGTGAAGGTCCGCGACTTCAGGCTCGTCGTGCCTGCCCCCTCGAATCCGCGCATCACCGCCATCGACACGCCACCAAGCAGCACGGCGAGCAGCACCATGGCCACGATGAGCTCGATCATCGTGAAAGCACCCTCCCGGCGGGCATCGACATCGACCAGGAATACATGTGCGTGGGCATGCACGGTACGCGTATCGGCAGGTCCGGCTCGCGACTTGACCAGTCGGATTCAAGTTGAGTCGGTCGCGTGCCGATGGTTCTGGACGGACGTTGCCCACGTCCACGCGCCTCAGCGAGGTTCGTCCATGCGTCGATCAGCTCCCCGACATCCACTGCGCCGCCTCCCCGAAGGCGGGTTCTCGGTGATCGAGGTGATCATCGCGATGCTCGTGCTGGCGGCGATCTGCTCCGGGATCGCGCTCGCGTTCGCAAGCGGCACGAAGCTGCAGGGTGCCGCCCTCGCGAATGCACGCGTGGACCGCGTTTCCGCGACCGTGAGCGAACGGCTCGAGACGGTCAAGGGCTGGCCACAGAAGTGTCCCAACACGTGCACGCTGCAGGCCGGCAACCCCATCGGTGCAGCACCGCTGCCGTTCAACCCGGGCCCGCAGGTGAACGGCGTGCTCGACGTGTCCGACATCATCAACGACAAGGAACTCGAGGCCACCTGGGCGATCCGCGTCGTGGCACGCGGCATCGACTCGCCTGCCGACGGGCTCGCATCGTCCGCGGCCGGCGACCAGGACGGTCAGGTGCCCGACCTGGTACAGGTCATCATCGACATCGGCCCCGCTTCGGCTGCCGATCAGCAGCGACTGCTCGGGCTCAAGACCCGCCGCATCGAACGAACCTTCGACGGACGCGGACGACTCGCCACCGGCTCCCTCGTCGTCGAAGCATGCAACGTCGTCAACCAGGCCGACGAACGCGTCCAGATCGACGCCTGCACCCCACAGGTCCGCTACCTCGACATGCCCGGCTGCCCCCCCAGCACCCCCTGCACCTCCTACAACGCCTTCAAGCCGCTGCCCGCACACACATCCAACCCCTCGACCTACGTCGCAGTGAAGCGCACCGACGCCAGCTTCCGCGTCAAGTCACTCGCCACCGGCACCGTCTACTCGTCCACCAGCGCATCGAAGCTCGCAACCGGCCAGTACCTGTTCAAGTCACTGCCCGCGGGCAGCTACAAGCTGCTCGTCGACTCGGCACCCGCCGGCTCCAAGGCCTGGGCCTCCCACATGCGCCCCAGCAACGGCGAGATCACCGTCCAGGCAGACACCCGCGCACAGGCGCTGATTGCCTATCGACCTGCGGCGACCGGCTCCAGTCCACTGTTCGACATCTCGCGGAAGGTCGGATTCGTCACGTGGGCCCCCACCCGCAACGTCCAGCCCGTCCCCTACAAGAACACCTGCAACACGTACGGCGAGCAACCGATGTCGGTCTCCAGCTCCGAGCCGTATCCATACCGCGTGTGCTACCACCTCAAGCAGGAGGAGATTCGTCACTACCTGAAGCCGATCGGACCGATCTTCCAGGATTGGGGTGGATCCGGAACGAGCTTCAAGGTGAGCACCAACCCCGAGCCCAAGGGCCGGGAGTTCGTCGGCACCGGTGGCGGCTCGTACTCGGAGCTGCTGCGTTCGACCGCGATTCCGAGCAAGCGTGGCGCCGGCGACCACCCGCAGCAGGTGCGGCTGGCGAACCTCACGCCAGGAATCTGGTCGGCGCCGCGCTCCAGCTCGTCCGCGGCACGGATCCTCAACCCCGTCAGCGGCATGTGGGTCTATCCGAACGGCGCAGGCCGTTGGGCGGCCGGTGGCACGACCTCCAACGCAACGATCAAGATCGGCACGCCCGGCGAATGCTACGTGAACACGGTCGCGATCGAGTACTTCGGCAACGAGGGCGACTACGACTACGGTGGCGACTGGGACAACATCGACTACAAGTTCCGCAACAGCGGCAAGGTGACGCTTCCCTCGGGCCTTCGCATGGAGTCGACCTGCACCACGTCGAGCGTCTTCTGGCCACCGACCGGGAAGCGCCTGATCGGCAGGAGCTTCGCCTTCAAGGACTGCACGCACACGTTCGGCAACGTGACGTACGAGGACCTGGACCACAGCAACGACGTCGAGGAAGGCGGCTGGGACGACTACATCCCGTACGACACCATGCACTGCACCGGGTACGTTCCGGAGCCGCTGTCATGCACGGACTCGGGCGGCATCAAGTGCGGACCGGCGGTGCACTACACGGCCGCCGTGTCGTCGAGCGGAGGCATCAGCATCGCGCCACAACCGACGAAGTTCTTCGGCGGTACCCACGGCGCCTGACGACCCGGGCAGCGTGCCGGCGCGCCAGCACATGGCCCATGGCCCCACCGCGTACGAAACCGCCGCCTGCCTCAAGGAAACGCGATGATCGTCCGATGATTCCCGGGATGGATGCCCACCCTTCATCATTGCCACCGAGCGTGACGGGGTACCCGCCGCGCCTGCCTGCGCGCGCGACCCGGCGTGAAGATGGCTTCGGCGTGCTCGAGATCGTCGTGGTGATCGTGGTGATCGCGATCCTCCTCGCCGCTGCCATGAGCAGCTTCCGCGGTGCGAAGCGAACCACCTACTACCAGTCGGCCACGGCCGCCGCGTTCGCGTACGCAGACGCGATCGAGGCCTACATGGCCGACAACGGTCAGGTGCCGCCGGAGATCGGCAGCAACGCGTGGCCGTCATCCTCGAGAGCCGACCTGATCGCCGGACCGGTCAACGTGATGCTTCAGGACCCGACGACGCACCAGCCCCGGCACTACGCCAAGGCGAGCTCGCTCGAGAAGGTCGGCGACGGTCTCGTCGACTTCGGCACCGCCAGTTCGAGCGCGGTCCCGACCGCTGCTGCATACATCACGTACTCGACCAGCGGAGGAACGTATCAGCTGCTCGTCGAGACCCTCCCGAAAGCGAGTGGCGACGAGGTCCTGCGCTGCGTCGTGACCAACGGTGCCACCGTGCCGAGCGGGGTGAAGCGTTGCTGATGCAGACGCCCCCCGCAACCCGCCCGGAATCAGGATTCACGCTCATCGAGCTGCTCGTCGGCATGTTCCTCGGCGCCATCGTGATCGCGATGGTGATCGGACTGGTCGTCAACGTGTTCAGTTCCGGAGATCGCTCCAAGGCTCGAACCAAGTCGCAGCGCTCGGCATTCCTCGCCGCCGACCAGCTCCAGTCCGACATCCGTGCGACACGCGCACCACAGCGCAAGCCGTACTTCACCGGATCCCCGGACCGGTTCCGAGCGATGCTGCTGCGCGACGACAACCCCGACGGCTATCAGGTGCACGACGTGCTTGCAGCAACGGGGTCATCGCTCACCTTCTATGCCGAGGTGAATCGCGCGAGCGCCGACGTCGAGTGCGTCACATGGACGCAGCAGGCCGACGGTTCCCTCCGCCGGGTCGTGCGTGCGTACAACGCAGGCTGCACCGGTGGCGGCGGCGCGGTGCTTCAGGACAAGCTGCTCGTCGAACCGCTCGCCGCACAGGCGGCCGGAGGCGCGGCACCCCCGGCGCCATTCTCATACCGACGGCTGGTACAGCCGAGCCCGATGGCTGATCCGCTCGACCCCGACGCGTGCACCGCCGTGCAGTCCCCCTCGACGTCGACGACGCTGGAGCGGGACCAGATAACCGCGGTCATGCTCGACCTGCGGGCGTTCGTCGCGAGCCGCGACGGCCACGGCGACCAGCAGCTCCAGACCACCGTGGCGATCGGGTCCCGTCAGGGCATCGAGTATCGATACGCGATCGGATGCGCGGCATGACCCGGCCGCACAGCTACCTGCCGCGTGAATCCGGCATGAGCATCAGCATGGTCGTGCTGGCGCTCGTGATCGTGGCGATGATCATGCTCTACGTAGGGACGCAGACTCTGAACTCGCTCTACACGACGCGCAAGAAGAGCGATCGCTCCGTCGGCATGGCCGCCGGCGACAGCGGCATCGAGAAGGTCCGCCTCGCGCTCCAGGCGGGGCTCATGCACGAGACCGACGGCTACACGCTCAGCCTCCAGGATCTCCAGAAGCTGATCGACGGTCAGGCCGGGGCCACGATCGTCAGCAATGCTTCGACGTCGGATGCTGCCGGCATGTCGCCGGTCAGGCTTGCCGATCCCAACGCGCGATACACGGTGCGCGAGGCAGGCACCGACACGATCGGCTACTGGCAGGTCTACGCCGTGGTGCCGCCACACTATCTGGGGACGCAGTCCGACCTGACCGTGTACGTTCGGGCGTGGGCCACCGCGCCGAACAGCGCGAAGATCGTCACGCAGCCACGCATCTTCCGGGTCGAGTACAGGCCATCGTTCTTCTCCGACTACCAGATGGTGTCGGACGCTCCCGTGTTCGTGAAGGACAACCCGCTCTGGACGATCGACGGCCCCCTCCACAGCAACGGCTACCCCGGTCAGGACTTCCTTACCAGCCCGGTCCCCGGCGGTCCGACGAAGACCGGCATCTGGTTCGACAAGGCACCGACGTGCAACGGTCGCGGCGCGTTCTCCACGTCGCAGGGAGCAGCGATCACGGTACCGGGCGCGAGCTGCAGCTCGCAGAAGTCCAAGGCCACCAAGAACGCGCGGCAGCTGAGCCTGCTCGGAGCCGAGGCGTCGTTCCGTCAGATCGAGCAGCGCTGCGGACTCGCCATGGTCCGGTGCTTCGATGGCCAGGCATCCTCGTTCAAGGTGAAGCTCGGCTACGAGTCGGTGAAGGTGAACGGCACGAAGATCCCGCTCGTCCAGTCAGGCGCCGACAGCAAGTCGCTCACCATCCTGCTCGACGCCGACGCGACCGTGTCGGGCGCGCTGTCGATGGGTCCTGCAACGGCAGGAAGGCTGACGATCGCGCTGCGACGTCGCAATGCAAGCGACCGCCAACCCCAGGTCCAGCTGCTCGGACCTGGTGTGGTCGGCGCTGCAGCGCCGACGAAGGACACGGTCGGCATCGTGGCGCAGGGCGACGTGGTACTGCCGCTTCCTCCGTCCTGCATCTCGGCCGCGAACCTCGCGGTGCTCTCGGAGTCCGGTTCGGTGACGGTGCCTCCGGAGTTCGTCACGCTCGCGCCGCCCGCCGTGAAGCTCGGTGGCCGCGAGTGCTCGACGGTGACGTTCACCGGCTCGTTCTCCACCCACGGCACGTTCCTCAGCTCCATCAAGTGGCCCGACGTGCGCACCGGCGGCAGCACACCCTCCGTGGGCTACCGGACCGTCGCGCTCCACTACAACCGCAACCTGTTCCTGAACCCGCCCCCGTTCTTTCCCACGGCGCTGCCATGGGCCGTGACGAACGTGAAGGACGCCGACACCAGCTGCCTCGCCCAGAGTGTGGGAGAACCGACATGTACGTAGCCGAACGTCACCAGCGCCGGGAGTCGGCGTTCACGATAGTCGAAGTCCTTATCGGCGCACTTCTCGTGACAGCGGTGTTCGCGGGTGCGATGTACTTCATTGCGGGATCCGGCAGGTCACAGCAGCACGCCCTCGTTCGCCAGCGGATGGCATCGGCCGCAGACGACATCGGCCAGCGCGTGCGTGCCGACGCGAACTGGCTCAGGTCGCACCCGGAGTGCAAGGTCGCGCCGTGCGACATCAGCGACCAGTTCCCCATCGATCCGCCACGACCGGGCGACCCCCGATTCACGGCCGGAGTGACCGTGGCTCCGGTCGACAGCAGGGCCGACACCGATCCCCAGACCGGACGCGACTCCGACGGTGTGACGCCCGACTACTACCGGATCAAGGTGGTCGTGACCCTCGCTCCCGGAGAAGACGCGAAGTGGGGCGCCCAGAGTCCCTTCGAGGCACTGTCCACGGTCGACGCCACGGCGATCGGTCGCGCGGTCGGATCGATCACCGTGCAGGCGTGCGAGGTCGTGAACCAGGTCGATGAGCGAATGAGCATCGCCGGCTGCGACGGGGGAAGCGGCACTCGGCGCGACATGACCAAGCAGCCATCGCCATGCTCCAGCCCGTTCCCGCTCGCGTGGGACGACTGGCTGCACGCGCGCCCCGTGCTGCCGCTCGGCTGCAACAAGGCGTTCGACGCGGGCAACGCCATGAACTCCTATACGACCCAGGTCGACCTGCGTGGCACGAATTCGGTCACGTTCACGCTCAAGCGCGACGCGAGCGACGGCGGGCCGGCCACGGTTCGAACGAGTGCCGATGCCGATTCCGCTGCAGCGAACGGCACCTTCGAGTTCACCGGGCTTCCGGCCGGGTCCTACACGCTCACGGTCAATCCCGGCAAGGGCCGCGAGCTCTGGAAGACCAAGACGGTCCCCTCGGCGTTGCGGACATCCGTCCAGGCAAACCAGGCGGCGCGCGCACTCATCGTGCTTCGCCCGGTGCAGGGCGAGGGCGAGTACAAGGTGAAGGTCACGAAGGCAGTGTGGATCTACCGACTCAAGACGTTCGAGGATACCGACGTGTATACCGAATCCGCCGGTGGCTACACGGTGCAGACGACGACCCACTACCTGTACATGCGTGCTACGAAGCCCGAGCGGAAGGTATGGAACGGCCCGGCCTGGACGGGCATCGTGTCGATGGAGCCCAAGCCGTTCGACCGGTATCGCGCGAACGGCACCACCGTCACGCAGCCGACGCTGGTGCTGCCCTGGGTCGGTAGCGGCACGAACAACCAACCGGCCGTCTACACGTTCGCAGACCTGCCGACCGGACTGCACTCGTTGCCGACCCAGCAGCCGACTCCAGATCCCGCAGGCGACCTCACGGACTTCTTCGGCGATCTGGGCAAGCGCACCGTCCACTGCACCGGCGGCACCCCGGGAGGTGCGTGCGGAAACTTCGCATGGCTGGACTCGTCGAGCACGCCCGACAGCTGGGTGTCCTGGCACAGCGAGGACGGCGAGTGCTACATCGAGAGCAGCGTGCCGCAGTATCCGATCGTCCGGAAGCTCCAGAACGCCCCCGGCGGACACGCGGATCGCTGCTCGCGTGATCTCATCTACATCAACCAGAAGACGGGCAAGAAGACCGTGGTCGAGAACTTCCTGCCCCGCAAGGACGGAACCGGAGGCTCCACGATGGTCCTGTCGATGTGGCAGGAGACGGTCTGCATCGCCGGGTGCCCTCCAGGCACGGGCGCCGCAACCGGAACGATCGGCTACCCGGACCCGTCAAGCGGCGGCAGCAATCCCAGCGTTGGAAGCTCGAGCACCCCACCGGTGAGAACGTCGACTGCTCCGCCCAAGGTGAGTTTCACCCCGCCGAAGACGGCCACCAACCCCAGTCCGGCACCGGTCTCGCTGCCGGCTGCGTCGGCAGTCCCCTCGGCAAACGGCTAGTTGTTCGGCTGGCTGAGACGCACGAAGGCGCGTCATGGCCGACCGACGAGCACGCGGGCCACGTCGCCATCCACGGTGATGTCGGCCGGCCGGTCGCCGACCTCTCCCTCCACGAACGCGGTGGCGAGCACCTCGTCCGCGATCGATTCGCCATGCAGGCGCAGCGCGCTCGCCAGGTCGCCTGTCGCGCTCCACGTCACCGTGATGCGATCGGAGATGTCGAGGCCCTGGTCCTTGCGCATCGCCTGCAGCTGGCGCGTGACCTCGCGCGCGCGACCTTCGGCAACCAGCTCGTCGTCGAGCACGGTCGACACGGCAACCACCCACTCGGCGTCCTCCGCGAGTGCGAGCCCGTCGCCGGCCTGCGAGCGATGTTCGTACTCGTCGGCCTCGAGCGTGAACTCGCCGACCCGCGCCGATCCGTCGGCATGGATCTCCACGTCGCCGGCGGCGACCGCCGCGCGGATGTCGGCGACCTGCTTGCCGTACTTCGGTCCGAGCTTGGGCAGCAGCGGCATCATCCCCTCGCTCCAGAGCCCGTCCGGCTCGTCGACGAAGCGCACCTGCTTGACGCTCAGCTCCGCGAGCACGTCGCCCATGAACGTGTCGAGCAGCTGCTCGATGCCGGCGGTGCCGGTCCCGCGGGTCGAGCGTCGGTGTACGAGCACCTCGCGCAGCGGCTGGCGCAGCTTGAGCTTCGACGACGCACGCGCGGCGCGACCCAGCGCGAGCACGCGCTGCACGGCATCGACCTGGTCGAGCAGGTCGTGCTCTGCCCACGTCACATCGACGTCCGGCCAGGGCGCGAGGTGCACGCTCTGCAGGTCGGAGTCGCTTCCGGAGTGCGGCACCACGAGCTGCGCCCACAGGTGGTCGGCGAGGAACGGCGTGGCCGGTGCCAGCACGCGCGAGGTGGCGACGAGCGCGGTCCACAGCGTGGAGTACGCCTGCTCACGGTCGGCCTCGCCCTGCTCGGCCTTCCAGAACCGTCGTCGCGAGCGACGCACGTACCAGTTGCTGAGCTCGTCGAACCAGCGCTCCACCGCGCGCGTGTACTGCGGCGAGTCCCAGCGCTCGAGTGCGGCCGTGGATTCCTGCACGAGCCGATGCGTGCGTGCGAGCAGCCACCGGTCGAGCGGGTTGTCGGGCGTCATGTCTGCGCTGAACGCCGCACCGGTCGCCTGTGCGACGAGCGCGTCGGACGGGCGCC
>JAGQUL010000143.1 GCA_020438525.1 Thermoleophilia bacterium
AGCTGCTCGAAGGCGTGCTGTCTGACCGTCGGCAGGAACTCGGCGCGCACTACACCGCCGAGGCCGACATCCAGAAGATCGTCCAGCCCAGCATCGTCGAGCCGTGGACCGAGCGCATCGAGAACATCACCACGCACAAGCAGGCCGTCGCCGCACAGAACGACCTGATGAACTACGTCGTGCTCGACCCCGCCTGCGGCAGCGGCAACTTCCTCTACGTCGCCTACCAGGAGCTGCGCCGCATCGAGAAGCGGCTGCGCGAGCGCGAGGCCGAGCTGCGCCGACAGTCCGGCAAGGCTGGCGGAGAGTCCCTGTCGCTGTTCTTCCCGCTCTCGAACATGAAGGGCATCGAGATCGACGGATTCGCCGTCGCACTCGCCCGCGTCACGCTCTGGATGGGCCACACCATCGCCGTGCGCAACCTCGACCTCGACGAGGCGACCCTCCCCCTCGCCGACCTCTCCGGCATCCAGCAACACAACGCGCTACGAACCGAGTGGCCGCGCGCCGACGTCATCATCGGCAACCCGCCCTTCCACGGCTCGCAGAACCTGCGCCGCGAGATCGGCGACACTGAGATCGAGTTCATCAAGCGAGAATTCGGAATCGGCGTCAAGGACTTCTGCGTCTACTGGTTCCGCAAGGCACACGACCACCTCGAACCGGGTAAGCGCGCCGGGCTCGTCGCAACGAACTCCGTCAGCCAGAACCGCATGCGTAGCGCGAGCCTGGACTACATCGTGGACAACGGTGGCGTCATCACCAATGCTGTGTCAAAGCAGCCGTGGTCAGGCGATGCGGTGGTGAACGTGAGCATCATCGACTGGATCAAGCAGCCGACGACTGCCCCCAAACGGTTTGTTCTGGATAGTGAGGAAGTCGACGGAATCTCCTCTTCACTCAGCGAAGTCGGCACGGAAGTCGCAGCGGCAGCACGACTGGCCGCCAACAAGGCGCGCTCATTCCAAGGACCCAAGCCTGTCGGCAAGGCGTACATCATTGATGCGGAACTCGCACAACGATTGATCGCCAAAGGCGACGAGTACCGCGCCGTCGTTCGTCCATACCTGATCGGCGAGAACATCGGACAGAACCCAGGAGCGCTTCCCACGCGATGGTGCATCGACTTTGGTATGCGGCCGCTCGAAGATGCCATGACATTCACGCACGCATATGAGGCGCTCAAGCAACGCGTCGAGAGCGAAGGCTCCGATGGCAAGAAGGCGCGCGACGGATTGCCATGGTGGCGATTCGAACGACCTCGACCGGCGATGCGATCCGCAATTGCGGATCTACCGCGATACATCGCCGGTACGGCAACAGGCAAGCGCATCCTGTTCGTCTGGGCCGACAAGTGGACCTGCCCCAGCAACGCGACGAATGTGTTCGCCTTCGCCGACGACTATTCATTCGGGGTACTCAACTCGCGCGCGCACATCGAATGGGCTCGAAGCCAATCCTCGACCATGCGAACTGACATCCGCTACACCCCCACCACCGCCTTCGAGACCTTCCCGTGGCCGCAGCCGACCGACGCACAGCGCGAGGTGCTCGCCGATATCGCTCGACGCCTCGACGCTCGTCGTCGCGAGATCTGCACGGAGCGGGAGATCGGCTTGACCACGCTCTACAACCAAGTAGATGAGGGCGCATGGGTCGACCTCAAGAAGCTGCACATTGAACTCGACGAAGCGGTCGCCGTCGCATACGGCTGGCCGAAGTCCGCAGCGCACGACACCGACGAATCGAACCGACTCCTTCTCGAACTGAACCGAGCGATCACGGCCGGTGAAGTCGAATACGACCCATTCGGGTCGTAGTGATCCACATTCACCCTCCGCGGCCACAGTATGGCGCCGACGCGTCCGCGCACCGCGAGCGGTGCGAAGCCGCGCCGCGCCGGGAACTGACCGCCGGAGGTCTGAAGGAATGCTCGGGCGGCGCGAGGGCCAACCGGCCTCCCCAACCCCCGTCGATCCTCCACTTCATCGCCCTCGCCCACTCCTCGGCCACGCTCCTTCGGCGTTCAGCTTCGTAACGACGAATCCGAACGCCGAACACCCCTGGCAGTCACCGATCCTGCTCGAATTGTCAGTCGCACGACTGACAATTCACCCCCGAAGCCCCATACACTCTTGCATTACCCGCAAGTTCGACGCTACAACGTGGATTGAGCACGTCAGTCGACGTGTCAGTCGAAAGCAGCAACCATGTTGTCAATCGGGAAGCTCGGAGCGGGCCACCACGCCTACTACGAGCTGTCCGTGGCGACGGGGCGCGAGGACTACTACACCGGCAAGGGCGAGGCGCGGGGATGGTATCTCGGCGCGGGCTCGAAGGCGCTCGAACTAAACGGCGAGGTCGCCCAAGGCGATCTCGCTCACCTGTTCGGCGGGTCGCATCCGCGAACGGGAATGCGATGGTCGTCGCGCCGCCCGCATGATGGCAAGGCCCGAACGCTGCGCCTGAACGACGGGCGGGTGATCGAGGGCAAGCCGTCCAAGTCGACGGCGGCATTCGATCTCACATTTTCGGCGCCGAAGAGCGTGAGCGTGCTCATGGGCCTCGGTGATGGGAGCGTCCGCGCCGCGGTGCGTGAGGGGCACGAGGCGGCTGTGCGAGCCGCGTTCGACTACCTCGAGCGAACGGCGTGCGTGACCCGACGTGGCACGAATGGCACACGACAGCTCCGCGGCGAGGGGTTCGTTGCGGCAGCGTTCCACCATCGCGTGAGCCGCGCCGCCGATCCGCAGCTGCACACGCATGTGCTCGTCATCAATGCCACCAAGGCCGAGGGTCGCTACACCGCACTGCACGGGGCCCTGCTGTATCGCGAAGCGAAGGCGGCGGGCTACCTCTACCATGCCGCCCTGCGCAGCGAGCTGACGATGCGGCTCGGCCTCGAGTGGTATCGCGATCCGGCAAGCCCACACCCGGAGATCGTCGGGGTTGCGCCGGAGCTGCGAGCGGTGTTCAGCAAACGCGCCGAGGAGATCAGCGAGCAGCTCGCCGCCACCGGCAACACGAGCGCAAGGGCGGCCAATGCAGCGGCGATCGACACGCGCGCGGCGAAGAACCACAGCCAGGACGGCAAGGAGCGAGTACTCGTGCGGCGGTGGCGCGCCGAGGCGGCCGAAATCGACGCCCCGGGCATCGAGCATGCGATCGGGCGCCAGCCTGCGAAGGCCCCGATCCTCATCCACACCGCGCCGATCATCCGCGAGGTCGTTCGCGAGCAGTTCGGGCCCACGGGGCTCACCGCGACGAAGACGACGTTCCATCGCCGCGAGCTGCTCCAGCTCGCCTGTGAGCACGCGCCAGGTGGTGCAACCGTGAACCAGCTGGAACGCCTCGCCGACGCGTTCATCGACCGCGCGATCGACGAGGGCCGCATCGTGCAGCTCAACTCCGATGACGCGAAGAGCCCCGAGGGTGATGCCCTCCGCGGCGACGGCACCGTCCTTCGGGACGGGCGTGCCGATACTCCGTTCACCACGACCGAACTGCTCGCTGCGGAGCTGTCGATCATCCGCTCTGCGTATGAGCGAGCATCCGAGCAGGTCGCCACGGTCGAACGCCGTGATCTGGACCGAGTGCTCGCAGGGCGTGATGAACGAAGGCGCCTGTCGGCTGAGCAGCAGCGCATGGTCGAGCAGCTCACGACGAGCGGCGCAGGCATGGAGTTCGTGGTCGGCCTTGCCGGCGCTGGCAAGACCTACAGCCTCGACGCCGCACACGACGCGTGGCGCGCTGGCGGAGTTGAGGTACGTGGAACGTCGACGGCGCTCGCCGCGGCGCAGAACCTCCAGACCGAGGCTGGTATTCGGTCGGAGACGATCGCCATGCTCAAGTCGTGGCGCGAGCACGCCGAGCAGACCGGCGACCGATCGCGGATAGACGACGCAGTACCCAGAAGCGGCGTGCTCGTCGTGGACGAGGCGGGAATGACCGCGACTCGCGATCTCGCATTCCTCACCGAGCTTGCGAGAGAGCAGTCGGCGAAGCTCGTGCTCGTCGGCGACCACCGCCAGCTTCCAGAGATCGGGGCTGGCGGTGCGTTCGGCCATCTCGTCCACCGCTTCGACGATGCGCGCACGTCGCGACTCACGGAGAATCGTCGACAGCACCACTCGTGGGAGCGCGACGCGCTCAGCGAGCTACGGGAGGGCAGCGTCGAACACGCGATCGCCACGTATGCCGAGCAGGACCGGATCGTCGTCGACGCGTCCCCCGAGCGCCTTCGCCAGCAGCTCGCCGCCGACTGGCTCGATGCACGCAGCCGCGGGCGTGACACCGCGATGATCGCCTACAGCAACACGGAGGTTCGAGCGCTCAACGATGCTGCCCGCCACCTGCTCGACGAGCACGGGAAGCTCGGACGCGATCGGGTCCGAGCAGGCGGTCGCGAATGGGCTGTCGGCGACTCGATCATCTGCACCCACAACCAGCGTTCGCTCGGGCTCAGCAACGGCACCCGAGGGGTCGTCGAACGGGTCGACCGTGACGGACTCGAGATCCGCACGCGCGACGGACAGCTGCAGCGCGTGCCGCGCGAGTACCTGGAACGAGGCCACGCCGAATACGCCTACGCCACCACGGGCCACAAGACTCAAGGGCTGACGATCAATGGCGAGGCGTTCGTGCTCGCCAGCGACCACGTCAGCCGCGAGTGGCTGTACGTGTCGATGAGCCGCGCCACCGACCAATCGCGCATCTATATCGACACCCTCGACCGCGATCCAGACACCGGCCGTGCGCTGTCGCCCGCGGAGCAACGCGACATCGCCATCCTCGAACTCCACGACATCGCCACCCGCAGCGCCGCCCACCGACTGGCACACGAACGCGGCGAGCCCCGCGACTCCCAGCGTCTCGATCGCAACGACCTACGTCAGGCACTCAACCGCGACGCCGTGCTACGAGAGCGACTGGAACGCGGCCACGGGCACCAACCCCGTCGCCGTAAACGAGACGTCGGCCGCGTCAGGGAGATCGGCGGTCGCGACTTCGGGTTCGGTCGGTAGCGTCCGAGGGCGGTCAGATGTCGCCGCCGACGCGAACATGTAGCGATGCGATGCCGCGTGTCTGCCACTCCCCCGCCCGGAACTCGGGCCGTGACCGGAGATTGCCGTAGACGTTCGAGCTCATCGAGAAGCGGTTGGCGTACCACGGCTTCGTCTCGAGCCGTCCGTCCTCGTACGTGATCTCGATCGTCGCGACCTTCTGCTCGAACAGGGCGCGCTTGAACGCCTCCGAGTTGGCGGGGTGCAACGTGATGGGAAGCACGCCAGCGGTGGCGTTCGCGGGTCGGCCGCGCCCCGCGCCAGTACCGATGACCCGGTCGTACTTCGCATGGCACGGCTTGCACAAGAACAGGATCGACTTCTCAAGCGGCACGTGTGCCTCCTTGAACTGTCGATCGAACTCCGCGAGGTCGACGGTGACGATCTCGTCGTCACCAGCCGGCCCGACGATCATCCGGGCGAGCGCCGGCCGATCGCGCCCCTGCACGTGCGCAGCGTCGAGCTGCCCGTCATTCTCACAGTGCTGACACGTGCCAGCGTTGAGCTTCGCGCTGCGCGTGAGGTTCTGCACGACGTTGCGTAGGTACGGCCCGATGAATCGGTGGAACTCCGCATAGGTGCCGGTGAATGTCGGTGGTGTCGTCGACACGAGCGTCAGATGTCCGGGTACACGAAGCCGATTTCCAAGATGCGCCACTCAGCCGACTGCAGCTGTCCGATGGCGAGCCAGCCGATCTCCCAGCCCGGCTGTGCGATGTCGGTGGCTGCCGCAGGGACGTCGATTGGACCATACTCGGTGCCTTCGTCGTCCGTGAACCAGAGCTTGCCCGGTTCCACGCGCGAGATCGTTGCAGGCCCGAGTTCGTGAATCGGACCGACGACAACCGGCGGATCATCAAACAGGCGCGGCGTGACTTCTCGCAGCGCGACGTTCAGCTTCTCGGCTGCGGGCAGCAACTTCGCGGCTCGTGTCGCCGTCAACTTGATCGCCTTCGCGGTCTCGGGGTCGACGTGATCGTGCTCGACCATCCACGCGACGAGCTTCTTGAGCACCGTCCCGGTGGCATTGATCATGTCCTGGGGGCCCATGACCTTGCGGATCATGAAGTAGCCGCAGAACTCCTCGGCATGACCGGACGTGATCTTCTCGGGCCCGAAGGTGTTGCAGAACGAGCCTTCGAGTTCGTCCTCGTTGAACCGCTTCTCCCACAACGCCTGCTCGGCCTTGTCGAGATCGGTGTAGGCGTACTGGTCGAGCATGCTTCGGAAGCAGTCGATGACACCGTCATAGCGCCAGAAGGTCGATTCCGACAGGCGCGCCCTCTGCTCGGCGAGGAACGCATCCAGCATGTCATTGATCGTGAACGAGGCGACGGCGACCATAAGGAGCATTCTCGCAGGGTTGGCGGCGTGACTGGCAATTAGCGATTTCGCCTCAAGATCCACGCGTCCAAGCCGATTCCACTAGTGGCTGCGGTCTGTCGTGCTCCTGTTCGCCCGGATCGCCTCGTACCTGCCTGTTCGCCGCCGCGCAGCCGTCCTCGTCGACGACTGCGCGATTGGAGCACGATATGGGTGCTGCACCCGAGATGGAACCGCTGCTCGGCACGGCCGACGTGGCAAAGTGGCTCGGCATGAGCCGCGAGCAGGTCTGGCGGCTCTGGCGAGCCGGCCGACTGCCTGGCTACCGGCTCGACCGGCACCTGCGCTTCGCGCGTTCGGACGTGGAAGCGTTCCTCGCCGCGCACCGCAGTGGTGCAGCCGCCGACAATGCCCTGACCGCCGTGGTGCTGCCGATCGAGTCGAAACGACGTCAGCGGCGATTGCCACCCGAGGGATACAGCCGGATCTAGTCCCCCAGCGTTATCCGGCTCGTGTTCTGATCGCATCGTTAGCATGATGCGATGTCTGACTCGCCTCGCGACCATCCTCCGGTGCCAGCGCAAGGGACGGTCGTTCCACCTTTTCTTCGGCGCGCGCTGTTGGCTATCTTCAGCGACAAAATGAATGCCCAAGCAACGCCTCTCGGTAAGGAGTTTCGCCAGAAGGTGGGTGTCGGCGAGTGGGCGGATTTCGTCGAGGTTCTTCAGGCGTGGTACGGCGCCGAAGCCGCTGCGACCTATCGCGATGCCTTGGCCGCATTCGTTCGCGAGCAGCAATCGCGCCGGGGGCGAACGGCAGGCATCGACTACTTGGCCCCGTACGCCCTGTGCGGCCTTCCGACTCCACTGTTTCTTGATGTAGTCGAAGTTGCGCTCACCCTCTCCCGATCGAAGACTCACTTTCACAATACGAGGAACTCCAGCGACATCACTCGTGCTCGTGGCGAGGTCGAGGATCTCTTTAAGCTCCACGGCGTCCAGTACGGATTCGATGGCGACCGGGTCGTGTGGCGTGGTGACCCTGACTCGTTCGAGCTCACGATCCGCCCGGCCCTCGCTGCGGTAGCTGATTCTCGCCTAGCTGGTGCCCGTAGCGAGTTTGAAGGCGCGCTCGCCGAGCTGCGCCGCGGCACGGACAAGGAACTCCGCGATGCGTGTGTGGAAGCTGGCCGGGCTGTCGAGAGCGCGATGAAGGTTGTGCTCCAGGCGCGGGGCGCTTCGTTCTCGGCGGCGGATAGCGCGGAGCCGCTTTGGAACTCGATGCGCGAAGCGGGCTTGGTAGGCAAGGAGACGAAAAACATGATCCTCGCAGCTCCGCAGCTTTGCAATCCGCCAGCGCATGGTGCCGGCGCGGATCCGGCTTTGTTCGTGCGGACGTACGCGGAGACGGCGGTGCGCGCTTCCGCGACCGCGCTCCTCTACCTCGCCTCGCTGCTGGACTCCTAACGGGGTCGAATTTCCTCGCGCGCTCGGGCTTGGCACCTGCTCATTCAGGCGTTAAAGCCTCGCTCGGGTCGCTGCGGATCACGGTGGCGGCCCTGTGGTGCACGCCCGTGCCTAGAACTCAGGGCCGAGAGTCGCTCAGCCGCGCTCGGAACAGTCGCTTCGATGTGCGCTCGGGCTATCTCGACGTCGGCCTCGACGGCGATGGCGTCGAAACCGGCAGCTTGCGCGTTGGCGGCCGCTTCCAGTTCACCGTGAACGGATGCGAGTGCAGCGCGACCATCGTCAGCTTCGACGACGCGCTCACCTGTCTCCCATCCTGGGGGAAAGTGATTGCCGTGAACGGTCAGAAGGATCTTGTAGCCGGGCATGGCGGGTCCTTTGGTCGCGGCGCCGTTTTGACGCTTCACCCTTTATGTCGGCGATTCTGGACCGAAAGTTCGATTATCGCGTGGCTGCGCCTCGGAAGCCGGCCAAACTTCACTGCGTCAGCAGATCCGGATCGGAATCTTCCTCCGCTACCCGAGCTGCCGCCTCGAACCCATTGGCGGCTGGGAGATCGGCATCGACAGCTGCAGCTAAGACGGCAGCCTGCGCCAAGGCATCTGGAACGGCTTGTAGCTCGTCATGGCTTTGCTCGGCCGGCTGGTCAACGATGGCAGATTGGACCTCGCCATCTATCTTGCGCTCCTCGTCCCCCGCTGCCTCGATGACCTGGACGATTTGATCGATCTTGTCGGCGCCGTAGTTCGCGATAGCGAAGGTCGTCGCTGTCGCGCCGGCGAGTTGAACAACGGTCCAGACAATGATCCAGACCTTGATTGCAGTCACCTGCTGGTCGAACTCATCCTTCTTGGCTCCGGCGAATGACCTGATGCCGTCGATCTGCTCCAGCAACCATGCTTGGAGCTTGCCGATGGCTTCGGGATCGGCTGCATCTACCGCATCGTCGATGGCTTCGGCCAGTCCTGCGTCCTCGACATCGAGTTCGCGCAGGAGTTCGCGCACGTCGCTCAAGCGCATGGAGTCTCGAACGAGCTTCAGTTGAGCGCTGTTTTGTGTGGCGATCGCCATTGCTCCGGCGAATCGAGAGTGATCGCCCTTGACCGCCGCCAACGATTCACGCACCAGATCATGCATCGTCGGGACCTGAGCGAAGTCGAACTTGGGGATGTCCTTCGTGCTCTTGGTGAGCGCGGCGATCTGTTCCAGGGCGGCAGCTGTCGCGTTGAACTTGGTGGCACCTGCTCCGGCGATCGCGGTGAGCGCGAGGTCGCGGTTCGTGTAGTCGATCAGAGGGACCTGGCGCAGCTGCTCGATCTGCTTGCTCAGGCTACGAGTCGCAAGAGTTGCCGCGTCAGCCTTGATGTCGTCGAGCCACTTCGTGGTAGCAATGTCGATCGGTACTGGCTGTGCGATCTTGCGTATCCGCTCCATGTCGACAATGGGTTGGGTCGCCTTGCGCATCACCTCCGGGTCGATCATGGGCTGCGTCAGCTTGCGAAGCTGCTTGGGCTCCACTGCGGGCTTCGTGGTCCTGCGGATCGCGTCCCAATCGAACGCCGGCATCATGGATTCGCGAGCACGCTTCACGTCATCGAGCATCTTGCGGTTCGCTTCGACGGCACGCATCGGCGCGCGCATCTTCTCGATTGCCTCTCGGATACCTCTGTACGGGTCGTACGGGTCCACTGCCATGCGCTCAATCCTCCGGTGATGTCTCGTCTCACTGTACGCGCTCGCCCGGCGCAGCCGCGATGCTTTGCTCGTCGCCGCGACCCAACCCCGGGCGGCGCCGACCGGCCAGGCATCATGTGAGCAATGACCAAGCGCATCAAGCAGCACTTCATCCAGCGCGCGCACCTGGACGCATGGGCGGGCGGCCGCGGCACCATAGTCTGGTCGCAGCTCATCGATGGACGCGGCTGGGTGGATGGCAACGCCAAGCCAGCGACCGCCCTCGCCGCGCTGCCCAACTACTTCATGGCTAGCGATGAGTTTGACGCTCAGTGGTTCGAGAATCAGTTCCAGCTCGTCGAAAACGAGGGCCTGCCGATCATCCACGCGATGCGCGATGGTTGGTCGCCGATCGGCCCTGGTAACCGCCGCGCCGCATCTCGCTACATTGCGATGTCGCTGCTGCGCTCGTATGGATTGCGCGAATGGAACCGTCAGCGCAAGGATCTCGACCCCGAGCAGTGGATCGAGGAGTGGGCGCAGGATCTACCGATGCTCACCGAGGACCAGATTCGCGAGCACGCCGATGAAGTCGCTACTGGCGCCGACCTCATGCGCCCCATCGAGATGATCGATCCGCTCAGTGTCGTGTACGCGAAGTGCGAGTGGTATCTCATCGACGCCGCAGTCGGTTCATCGTTCATCGTCGGCGACTGCCTTGCAGTACGTATCGACAACTTCGAGCTCAACGAGCCTGGCGCGGTGAGCGGCATGGGGCAATCCGAGTTCCTCATCCCGCTATCTCCGTACCGCGCGCTGCTCATGGTGCAGGGGCCGGAGTCGCGGGAATGGGGCGCAGGCGGCGAGGATGTCATGGACTTCAAGCTCGACGACGGTCAGCGCGCGTGGGTCGGTGCCAAGGCAGCAGTCGCTCCACGCGAACTCGTCGAACTCGTGAACCTCTGCGCACTCGTCCAGTCCAAGCGCTTCGTGTTCGCTGATTTCGATACGCGGATTAAGCAGACATTCGCACTCGCGGCGGTCAACGGATACGACTTGGGGAAGCTGCGCACCGGCATCGAGCTACTGCGACCAATCGGCGAGCTCGTCAGTCGCGATGAGCGCTTCTGAAGCCACCCCGTAGCCACCACCACGGACGCGCTACACGGACTGCGGCACCGGCTTCGTGACCTTGAGCATCGCATCTAGGCGGCTCGTGTCACCGAGCGAGTCGGGGATGTAGTGGCCGTAGACCTTCTTCACCATCTCGGGGTCGTCGCCGATCCAGTGCGCGACCTCCCATATGTCACGCCCGGCCGCGAGGCAGATCGAGGCGAACGTGTGCCGCAACTGGTGGAAGGTCATCTTGGCGCAGTCGTGCTCGCGCCCGTTCACGGTGACCACGCCCGCGCGCAGCTTCGCCTTTCGCCACACGCGATGGTCGAAGTGCACGGCGTGCATGTGACCGCCCGCCTTCGCCGGGAACATGATCTCCTCGTGCGCGCCGGCCGCGCGCCACTCGGCGAGTAGCTCGCGCGCGGCGGCGAGCAGCGGCACACTGCGACGCCCGCGCCGCGACTTCGTCTCGCGCAGCGTCTGCGTCACCCGATCGAGCTTGTGCGTGACGTGCAGCCACTCACCGTCCACGCACTCCCACGTGAGCCCGAGCAGCTCGCTCTGGCGCAGCCCGGTGAGCGCGGCGAGCATCACGATCGTGTAGTCGCGCTGGCCCTGCCACGGCGCCTGCTGGCTGCGCTGAAACGCCGGCAGGCGCTCGGGCAGCTGCAGCGCCTCGTGCGCGACGGCCTCGATCGCCTCGAGCGGCCAGGCGCTGACCATCCGCTGCGGCTCCTCTGACAGCTCCTTCACACCGTGCGCGGGGTTTTGGGTGAGCATGTCGCACTGCACCGCGTACGACAGCATCCCCTTGAGCACGGTGAGCGTCTTGTTGATCGTGCGATGCCCGCCGTACTCGTTGTCGGGGTGCTTGTCGCGCATCACGCGCTTCATCTGCGCCATCATCGAGCGAACGACCTGCCGCGTCACCGTGTCGATCCGGCGATGCCCGATCATCGGCTCGATCCGCATTCGCCAGTGGATCTCGACGTCGCGGTAGTAGGCGGGCGAGCAGTGCACCCGCACATGATTCTCGCGCCACTCCTCGAAAAGGTCAGCGACGGTCCTCTCCGGGCGCGTCGCCACGCCCGCGCGCTGGCGGTCCAGGATCTCGTCGTACGCCGCCTTCGCCTGCGCCTTCGTCGTCCACGCCCGGTTGAATTCGCGCTGCCGCTCACCATGTTCGTCGAACCACTGGATGCCGTAGCTGCGCTTGCCCGAGGGGTACTTGCGCTCGATCACGCCCATCGAGCAGCGGAGGCCGATGCCGCAACCGGTGCCATGCCGCTCGGTGACCTGCGGTGCCGAGGCAAGGAGTGTGAGCGAAGGCGGGCTCCATGCCCGTCGAGCGAGCAACGACGCAGCATCGGTGACGCAGGTACCCCGTACGGGATTCGAACCCGTGCTACCGGCCCGTGATCCGGGTGTTCGCGTCCCGTAATCGGCGATGGTTTTCGCCGTCGTGGCTCGATCCGAGAGGGCTGGGACATGACAGCAGGAGCAGGTGCGAGGAAGCCGGTCGTGATTCGCGAGGACGTGCCGCACGCGGATCGCGAGTTGATCGCGGAGTTCATCGCACAGTCGCCGCACGGCGAATCGACGCGGGTGCGGTACGCGACGCAGCTCGGTGAGTTCGCGGCGTGGCTCGCGCACGAACGGACGAAGCGCAGGGAGCGCAGCGGCGGCCTGACGAGCGTGGTGCGAGCCGACGTGGTGCGGTTCAAGGCGTACCTCGCAAGCGGCAACCGCTACGCGGCATCACCAACCGTGCGTGACCGGACGCGGGTACTCGGTGCGAGCGCGGTCAAGAACCACGTGTGCGCCGTGCAGGGGCTGTTCAAGTACCTCGTGGTCGTGGAGATCGTGGACCGCAACCCCGCCGAGGGCGTCGATCGTCCTCGGGTGAAGGTGCGCCCTGGCCTGCTCCTATCGCGCGAGGAGGTGCGCGCGTTCCTTGATGCCCGTGGCAGGCCGCGCGAGGACGTGGCCGCATATGTACTGGCGTTCACCGCGGTTCGGCTCGACAGCCTGCGAGTGATGCGCTGGTGCGATGTTGACCTCGACGCGGGCACCGTCGCGATCAAGGCCAAACGCGACAAGCACCTCGTGCTCGACCTGCACCCCGAGCTACGAGCCGAGCTACGCCGCTACCGCTTGCACATGCTCGAACTCGCCGACCGCAAGGTTGAGATCCGAGCAGCACTGGCCAATCCCGAGACGGCGTACCTGCTACTGACCCGCAACGGTCGTCCGTTCACCAAGCGCAGCCTCTACGCGATGGTGAAACGACGCGCCACCCGCGCCGGGTTGTACGTCGAGGAACCCAAGCACGGCGAGTGCCGCAGCCGGGTATCGCCGCACGTGTTGCGGCGTACGTTCGCAACGCTCCAGCTCAATGACGGCCAGCCCCTCGACGCCGTGGCCGACGTGCTCGGGCACGAGAGCGTCGACACCACCCGCAAGCACTACGCATTCTCGTCCAACGAACGCCGCCGAGCCACGATCATGTCGTACTCGATTTGACGCTCATCGTGCTGCGAGCTCAACTCGAACCTAGACCTGCGCACCTGCCATAGAATTGTGCGTCTTTCTGCTCATCCGGGCTTGCCATCCTCGGCAACTCCCCGTAAGTTCATCGTCATCATACGATCCGTGATGATGATCACGTCAGGGAGGGAAACAGTGTTTCGGAAGAGCGTTAGAGGAACCCTAGTCGCCGTTGGCGCAGCCCTTGCAATTGCTGCGCCAGCGTACGCAGGCACAGGGGTAAAGTTCTTCGATAGTGGGTTCTACGCGAGCGGGAACCCCGTCTATCAACTCCAGAACTCGACTCGAGACTACAGCCACATCTACGGCACATACGTGAGCGGTCGCTACTATGAAGCCGGTTTGTGGTACGCGAGTTGCCAGGGCTCGGGATGCGGACCGGCTCCGGGGCGATATGCATCCGGCTACAACTTGCCACAGAAGACAACAACGAGCGCCACCAGCGGAGTACGCGGCGAATGCGCGCGCAAGGCAGACGGTTACCCATATCCAGGTGGATATAGCTACAACACCTGCTGGTCGACCAACCCGTGACATTCGAGGAGCAAAGGTCATGAAGAATCGAAAAAACGTGCTCGTCTTTGCAGGCATCGCGACTGGCATGGTTGCAGCAGCACTTGCAACCACCGCGTTCGGCGACCAAGAGGGAACAACATCCACGGCTCGTGAACCGATCGCAACCATCCAGAATCCAGCTGACCATGTCAGCGCACTGAGCGACGGAACAACCATCGCACCAATTACCGACCGGGAATATTCGGAGATCCAGAGCTTGATCCCCGCCGAGTCGTACTACAGCAACGAAGGCGCAGCAATTCGCAAGAGCGACCTGAGGGCTGCGTTTACCGGAGGTAAGCTCCTTGATGACGAAGCTGCGGGATTGGCAGTCTCGGCAGTCTCGACCACCGGCGGAGCTATTTGCTTCACCGGCGAACGGGATGGGGAAATCCGCACCTCGGCATGTACGCACGAGTTCCGACCGAGCCACATCAATCCCCAATACGTAACCGCCTACGACGGTGGATTCGAGATGTACAGCGCCGTCGCAGACGATGTCGCAAACGTACAGATCGAAACCAGCGATGGAACCCGCCTCAAGGCATCCCTCGGCCATGGGGCATTTGCGTGGACCGGAAGCCGCTCGGAGCATCCGGTGCGCATACTCGTGTCACTTCAGAATGGCGATACCCTGACCGAAGACGTTCGCGACGACGCGTACCCGTATTGATCAACCGCAGCCACAGGGCCAACGGCTCGCTGGACGACCCCATTCTCAAGGGGCTCGGCCAGCGAGCCGTTGGATCTTCAAGGATGAATGGCCGAGTCGAAAAGACACCCATCGCTCTACTCTCGCACCGTGCGCGCACAACTCTTGTATTCCTGATGTGTTTGGGTATCTCAGCAACTGGATGCACCGCGTCATCCCCGACCGAGAACACGACGCGAATCCTCGGACCGAGGACGACCGTAATCGTTACCACCGATGGTGGCCGTCACCTAGTTACGCGAAGGAGCATCCGGCTACATCGAGGGGACTCAGCGCTAGACGTACTTCGTGAAGTTGCTGACGTTCGGATGACCCTCACGGGTGGCGTCGCACAAGTCAACGGCTTGGGCGGGGGCGCACTTCGAACCTTCGGGCCAGAGGATGCAGCTTGGTTCTATCGGGTCGATGGAATCGAGACGCTTGCCACCGAACCGGATCGATTCAGGGTACGTTCGGGGCAGAGCATATGGTGGGACTTGCGACGACGGGACATATACGCTCGGCTTCCCGTGAGTGTTGGCGTGTTTCCAGAGCCCCTGATTTCCGGTTGGCGGGGAAAGCCTGAGCGAATTCGAATTTCCTACGGAAGCGCGTTCAAGGACGATGCCAAGTACCTCAATTCCTCCGTCTTCGAAGACCTCGATCCTGAAGTTGTATCCATTTACGGTGGCGGTGGAATTGCCGGATTGGGCGGCGAGTCCTCCAACGAATCTCAGGCGTCTACGAGATTGCCTGTCGCAGTGCGAACCCGACGAGCGAATCTCGTAATTGGTCGCTGGGAGGAAATCCAGATCGACCCCAATATTGCTGACATCGGCCTAGATCCCAATGGCTACGGCCTGACAATCTGGATCGAGGGAACGCAGATACGACGCCAGGATCCCGACATGGAGTTCAGCCAAGTTCTGCGAGACGCCGAGGGAATTGTGTGGGCGAGCACGATTGACGGAGAACCTGATAGCACGCTGGTATTTGTCGTCACCGGCTTGACAGACCGCGGGGTAAAGGCGGCGTCGCGAGCCTTGCGCTCGGGAGCTTGCCAGTTCTATATCGCGTGTGCTGTGGATCGGAGCGGCGCAGTGATCTCGTAGGTAGCGGACGACGGAGGTCGCGGTCTCGTCGCATTGAGCGCGACCCCCCTTCTTCAGATGGGCATCAACCCATCCCGTCCCCATCCCCTTTAAGGTCAACTATGCCGCCACTCGTAGTGCCATCTTCGCTCCGCTAGAAGTCATGGCCAATACTTCCGGCGGGTGTAGATGAGGCTGATGCCGAGGCAGAGCCATTGCCAGTAGTGCTCGGCTCGGCGTTCCCATCGGTTGGCGAGCCGCCGCCAGGCGGCGAGCCATGCGAAGAGGCGTTCGACGGCCCAGCGGCGTTTGTAGTGCCGGCCGATCTGCTCTTGGTCGCGGGGCGGCTTGGAGCGAGTGACACGGTGCGGTGAGAGCAGCTTCGATCCTCGTTCGGCGAATGCATCGCGGAGGAAGTCGTAGTCGTATGCCTTGTCGGCCACCACGATCGCGGGCAGCTCGTCGACGTCCTCGAGCAGCGAGTGCGTGATCGTCGACTCGTTCGGATTCGCCGACGTCAGCTGGAACATCAATGGCATCGAGTCCTCGTCCGTCAGGGCTTGGATCTTCGAGCCCTTGCCGTGCCGTGTCAGTCCAACGAGATCCTCGCCTCCGCCACGCGAACGGATGAATGTCGCGTCCAGATGCGCAATCGCGGGCTCGGGCAGTTCGGATCGAAGCTCGTTGCACACGAGCTCGAAGATCCCGAGATCACGCCACTCCGCGAACCTGCGCCGACACGTTCGCCCCGACACCTCGCCGCCGCGACACAGCTCGTCGAACACGTCCCACGCGCAGCCCGCGCGAAGGAACGCCACGAGCTTCGCGAACACGACCTCGTCCGGAATTCGCGGCCTGCCGCCAGCGGCAGACCGCTCCACAATTGGAATGTGGCTCTCGATCAGCCGCCACAGCCGATCCGCCACCTCTGTCCAGTTCATGGCCAACGAATTCGCTGTCGAGCAGGGAAATCTTCTTCGAGTCCGAAGAACTCGATATCAATGACCCGGGCGCGCACGCCACAGCAACACCGCGCACCCGAGCCAGTTCATGCCGAAGGGCCGCCCCAGGGCGGCCCTTCGTGCTCACAGGTTTTGTCCACAAGCTCTAGCCATGACCACCTCGCACCTGCTTGCAACCTCGAATTCTTCGGCATTCGCAACCACTCCGATACGACCACCACCTCCCCCAACGATGTCAATCCGCCCGCAGACTAAACAGACGGAGGTCTTTCGCCGCGCTACGCTGAGGTCAATGACATGCTGACTGACAAGCGAGTGACACGTGCTGACGGTGCGCAAGATTGGATCGGGGCAGGCCGGTGACTACTCGGCCTATCTCGCCGGCCGCGCGGACGACGAGCGCGAGTCATGGAAGGCGCAGCGGGGCGACTACTACACCGGCCCCGGCGATGACGGGGCACCCGATGCGGCGGGGACCTGGCGAGGCGATGCGTCCGTGCTCGATGCGCTCGGTGTCGCGCCCGATGCGGTAGTGCGGCGCGAGGAACTAGCCCGCGCGTTGCGTGGCCTTCGGGCTGACAACGGCGAGGTGCTGCGGCGTCCCGGCGCGAATGGCGTGGTGAACAGCCACGACCTCACGATGGGCGCTCCGAAGAGCGTCAGCGTGCTGTGGGCACAAAGCAGCTCCGAGCGGCGCGCTGCGATTGAGCAGGCCACGCAGGAAGCTGCCGAAGCGACGGTGCGCTACATGGCGCTGACGACCGGTTGTGTGCAGCGGCGCGTGGAATCCGGTGAGCGTGTCTGGGAGCCGGCGCGCGGGGTCGCGTCGGCGCAGTTCGTGCATCACACCGCTCGTCGTGCGAGCGCCGCCGAGGTGCCCGATCCGCACCTGCACGTGCATTGTGTCGTGGTGGCCGTCGAGCGGAGCGATGGGCGGATCGTGACACCGAACCAAGCCGCGTGGATGCGGCACGGCCGCGAGGGCGGCGCGTACTTTCGAAGCGAGCTCGCCAGCCGCCTACTCGAGCTGGGACTCGAGATCGAAACCGGCACCGGCAAGCAAGGTCGATTCTTCGAGGTCGCAGGCGTGCCACCCGACGTGTGCGCGCGCCTGTCGGGGCGCACGCGCGAGGTCGAGTCAGCGTATGCCGAATTCGTCACGCGCTACGGGCGCGCACCCGTGGAAGGCGAGCTGGCCGACCTCGCTGCGAAGAGCCGCGAGCGCAAGGGACCAGAAACGGTCGCGGAGATCGAGCCGTATTGGCGCGCGGTCGCCGCCGAGCACGGCTTCGACCAGGCTGCCGCCGCGCACCTTTGGGGGCATACGGTCGAGCGCGCCCAGCGCGACGCTCCACGAACCGCAGTCGAGCGCGAGTTACTGGCACGTGTCGAGCGGCAGGGCGCGACGGTGCGTTCGCGCGAGGTGCGTGCGATGGCGTACGAGGCATCGGCGGGACTGCTCGAATCGCACGATGCGATGCAGCTCGTCGCCGACATGCAACGGCGAGGACTTCTGCTCGCGCTCTCCGACGATCGCGTGACGACCCGCAACACTCGCGCGCACGAGCGCTACTGCCTCGACACCACCGCGAAAATCGCAGTCGATCCCGCGACGCCGCCACGTGCCGGTACGCGCGAGGCGGCGATCACAGCGACCGAGCGTGCTTTCGGGGTTGCGTTGTCGGGTGAGCAGTCGTCAGCGGTGGATGTCGTCACGAGCAGCGCACGGGTCGCCGGTCTGGTCGGTCGCGCGGGCAGCGGCAAGGGAGTTGTGATCCACGCTGCATCGAGTGCCTACCGCGAAGATGGGTGGCTAGTCCTTGCCTGTGCCACGCAGGGTGCGCGAGCGCAGGGGCTCGCAACGCAGACGAGCGGACTTGCGATGACGATCGACCAGCTCATGCACCGCACCAACTGTGGCCGCATCGCGGTCGATGCGCGCACGGTGGTGTTCGTCGACGAAGCCGGGATGGTCGACACCTTCCGCATGGCCCAGCTCGTGCGTCTGGTCGAGCGCACTGGCTGTTCGATACGACTCGTGGGCGACCCCGCACAGCTCTCGGCAATCGGCCCAGGCGGACTTCTGCCCTCGATGCTCGCCACGACGGACGTGCCCGTTGCCGAACTCACCGAGATTCACCGCACGCAGCACCAGTGGATACGCGACGCACAAAACCACGTCCGCGCGGGCGACAGCCTGCGCGCCCTGGAACTGATGGCACAGCACGACGCGCTCCACATGGAAAACACACAGGCCGAAGCGCGAATACACATGGTCGCCGACTGGAACCGATGGCGACACGACTACGCGATCGGCGACACCCTCATGGTCGTCCACACCACGAACGAGGACGTGGACCGTGTGAACACGCTCGCCCAGGCATACCGCGCCGCCGCAGGCGAACTCGGCGACGCACGCGTGAAATCCCCCGACCGCGACTACTACCTGCACGAAGGCGACCGCGTGATGCTCCGCGAGCGTGCCTACTATCTGGACCAGCAGGACGAACCGCGTGTGGAGAACGGCACACGAGGCGCGATCCTCGCCGTCGATACGGTCGCGAATAGCGTTGACGTGCTGCTCGACGAACCCGGACGCGATCAGCAGCGCGTCGTGACGTTCGAGCTGGATCGCTGCGACGCGCTCCGGCTCGACTACGCCAGCCACGTCTACCCGGCACAGGGCGACACCCGAAGCCGAACAGCCGAGCTGACCGGCGGACCGAGCGTGAACCGCGAGAACGCCTATGTCGGCGGCACCCGCCTGCGCGACCGCCACGACCTGTACACCAGCCGCGAAGCGCTCGGCACCGAGGGAACTGACCCGGATCGATGGCAGCGCCTCGCCGACCAGATGAACGAATCCCGCGCGCAGACACCCAGCGTCGCCTACCGGGAAGAGCGGGCTCGCGACCTCGCGGTGCAGCCACCACACCCCGTGCTCGATCGCCAGGTCGCATATCTCGATCGGATCGAACACGAACTGCGCGCCGCGAAGCAGCATCACGAGCAGCTCCAGCGGGAGTTTCCCAGTCACGAGCAACGCACGCTCACGCGATTCGAGACGAGCCGCGACGAGGTGCTCGACACAGGAAGGCGCGCTGACGAGCAGGTGCAGCGACACGAGCGCGAGCTGGCGCAGCTGCGGCCATGGCAGCGAGACAAGATCAACACCGCCCGCCGAGAAATCGAGCAATGGACCGAGCGCCGCGACCACGCGTACCAGCGATCCGACGAATGGGCCCGGGCTGCCGAGGGCATCAACCAGGGCGAACGCTCGCCCGAGCGATGGAACCGTGAACACGGTGCCGACCTCGCCGCGCGTCAGCAACGCGTCGATGACCTCACCCGGCAACGGGACGTTCAGCGCGAACGGGTCGTCGAACGGGCGATCGAAGCGCCACCGAGATACCTCACCCGCGTGCTCGGCGAGCGCCCCGTCGAACCAGCGCAGCGAGCGGCATGGGATCAGGCGGTACGCAGCGTCGAGACCTACCGCGCCAAGTACCACGTTCACGAGCGCCACACCGCACTCGGCCGCGAGCCCAGTGGCGGCACCGAGCGCTGGGATTTCAAGCGCGCCGCCGAACACGTCGACGACGCCCGTCGCACGATCGGCCGCTCTCGCGATGCCCCCGCCATCGCCCACCGTCGCGACGGCCATGGACGAGGGATCAGCCGCGAGCGCTGACGACGTCGGACGCTTCCGGGGTTCCACCCCGGACCCCGGTTGCAGCGCAATCGGCGCCGCGCATGCGCGCGACCCCGCTTCCGCCGCTCTATGGAGCGTCGTCGCGCCGGCACTCCTCCAGCGACGGTACGCTCAAGGATTGCGCTTCTGTGCCGATGTCAATTGACATATCGGCCGTGGTCTGTGAGCCGCTTCTGCCTCACGCCTCCCCACTCCTGCTCGCTCTTGATGCCACGCGCGGCCATCGTCACCCACCACTCGACCGTGGACGGAAGCGATGGACACGCCCCACCACGCATCACGAAACGCAATCGGCCCTGAAAGCCGCGAGCTGCTTGCCGAGTTCGTCGCGCAGGCAGACATGGCAGCCACAACGATTGCCAAGTACGACGCGCAGCTTCGCGAGTTCGCGCGCTGGCTTCAGCACCCTCGCTCGCGCCTGATCGGCGACGACGATCCTCGGGCACTGGCCGCGGCGACGCCCCGTGACGTAGCGCGGTTTCTTGCGTACCTGCGTAGCACCGATCGGTACGCCGCCACGTGGACGATCACACGGCGATCCCCGTTGTCGGCGAGCGCGCGCAAGAGCCACGTCGCGAGCCTGCGCGCGTTCTACGGCTACCTGCTGCGCGTGCGGGTGATCGACAACGATCCCACCTTCGGGATCAAGACCCCGAAGGTGCGCCCTGCGCCAGGGCTGCGACTCACGCGCGAGGAGCTGGAACGACTGCTCACTGCACCCGGCACCGCGCGCGAACGCATCCAGACGTTCCTGCTCGTGTTCACAGCCGCACGAGCCGGCGCGCTCCGCGACCTGCGCTGGGACGACATCGACTTTCCCGGCCGAACGCTCGTGCTACGCACCAAGAACGGCAAGCACCACAGCGTCGGTATCCATCCCCGCCTCATGTCCGAGCTTCGCCGCTGGTACGTCCACCAGTCCCATACCGCCACCAAGAACCCCGACCTCGCCGCCGCACTCGACGACCCCGCCACCGCGTTCGTGCTGCTCTCGCGCACGGGCCGACAGCTGGCGCCAGGCGCGATCGCCAAGCAGTTGAAGCGCCGCGCGAACACCGCCGGGCTGTACGTACTCGATTCCGCGCACGGCGAAAAGCGCAGCCTCGTGTCCCCGCATGCGATCCGGCGCAGCATCGCCACCGAACTTCTCAACGACGGCGTACCACTCGACGCGGTCGCCGACCTGCTCGCGCACGAGCACGTGGATACCACCCGCCGCCACTACGCCTTCGCCAACGACACACGCCGCCGCGCCACCATCGACGCGATCCTGCGCCACGATGCCGCCGCATGACCAACCCGTTGGTGGACGCGGGGCGTCTCCAGGCTGCGACCGACGTGGTTGCTACCAATTGGGTGTGCGCCTGCGCGAGCGAAATCTTCTCGACCAGATCGAACGTGACGCCCTCGACAAGAAGGTGCCTATCTCGGACGTCCTTCGCAAGTTGATCGCCCTGGGCGGGAAGGCGGGATCGAAGGAAATACGTGACTGGGCGAGCTTGGAGCTTCGCGGCTATCAGGATTCAGAAGTCCCGATGCCGGACTACAGGCTGGTCCCCGCGTCGATTCAGCTGGACGGAATCCAAGGTCATTACCACGTCACCGGCGAGCAGATCAGCCCGCATCAGTTCCCGGGCGACCTCGGAGATGTCGTCAAGGAACAGGTGCCGTTCAATCAGTCGATTGACGAGGTCGAGGAACTCCTGCGGCTCGCACGCGATCGCGGCCACCTCAAGCTTCTGCTTCCCGGCACCCGCGAGCTCGTCATGCTGATGAACCACGAGCTTGCGGGCACCGGTCGGAGCGTCACGTCGCTGTACTGGAGCGTCAGCCCGGCACCGATAAGCAACATCATCGATCGCGTGCGCACAACGCTCGTCGAACTAGTTGCCGAGATGCGTGCTGGGATGCCTGACGACGCCGACGTGCCCTCGGCGAGCGTCGCTGATCAGGCAGTTGGCTTCGCGGTTCACGGCAACGGAAACCGAATCACGTTCCAGAACGCCCCCGTGTCGGGAACAGGCAACACATCCGGCGGTGTCGCGGTCGCCTCGGACCCGGAGTCGAGGTTCGCGTGGCTTCGGGCGGCAGGGACGGCAGCTGTAGGAATCGCGACGATCGCAGCAGCAATATTCGCGTACATGCAGCTGGTTAACGCCTAGCTCCATCCGGGCTTGTACTGGATCCGTCCGCGCTCGAAGCCGTCGATGCCGGGCGGCCACAGGAACTTCCCAGATTGCACTGCATCGAGCGGCGCGTCGGTGCGCCACTCCATCGCGTCACGCATCGTGTCCGCAATATCGGTATGTCCGACCGCGCACCACTCGCCCATCGGCTCGACGTGGAAGATGACCTCGTAGGAGTGCTGACAAAAGAGAGTGATCTGCACGCTGTAGCCGTCATCACGGGTACACGCCTGAATGTGGTGCATCGCGATCTGCCCGCGTTTCACCCCCTTGATTGCGTCGATCGTCATCAAATCGGGATCGGCGCCGCCGTGCCGCACCAGCTGTCGGATGGCGTCAAACCGTTCATCGTAAATCGCGGGACCGATCAGTCCCGCGAGGGCGGAAAACGCCATAAAATGCACTGCCTCGCACGGCAGAAAGGTGACGGGACCCGTGTAGGCGATTCGTACTTCGCCGTCGGTGTTCGTGAGCTTGCGCAACGTGCGCGCACCGGGTTCGACGCCGATGCGAATCGTGTCACCGTCGTCAGCCTCGTCGTACGCGATCAGGGCAGCAGCGACGTCGTCCTCGCTGGCGCCGGTCGCGCGTAGCTCCTTGTGGAGGAATCCACGCGCGTCCTTGTCGCTGGCGAACACGTGCGAACCGTCGGATTGCTCACCCGGTGCCACCTTGACCTCGCCCTTCTTGTAGAAGGCGCGTGTCTTGGACCCATCATCCTTGACGATGATGTACCGCTGACCTGCACGGAACTGTCGCTTCCATGGCGCGTCCGGGATGACACCCCACACCACCTCCATCGAGAGCAGCACGGTATCGGCGTACTTCACGTGCTTCTCGAAGGTGCTCCCCGCTCTGCTGTTGCAGTCGCGACACATCACGGGCGGAGCCCACCGCCCACCAATCGATTCCTGAATCACGTGTGCGGGTGTCAGGTCCGTCGGGTCTGGCGATTCGCATTTGAAGATGCAGGTGTCCCAGGGATCGGTCATTGGCGAATTGTAGGCGCCACTATCGGCGCGATCCTGCGCCACAATGCCGCCGCATGACCGCGCGCCGCACCGCCAGCTGGCCCCGATACAATGGGCACATACACAGCAACCGTCACGACGGCAGAACGCCGTGCGAGCAGCCCTCGCACACGCCAAAATCGACGGGAAGCGAACCGGTATCGAAAACACCCTGCAAAACAGGCTGTTTCAGTACCCCGTACGGGATTCGAACCCGTGCTACCGGCGTGAAAG
>JAGQUL010000144.1 GCA_020438525.1 Thermoleophilia bacterium
GTTCGATTCCCGCCGCCTCCACTGATCGCTTCGGGGAGCTCGACCTTCGGTCGGCTCCCCTTTGCGCTTCAGTGGACTGGATTCGCGGGGCGATTCCAGGTGCGACTGCGCCACGCGGCGGCGGGAAGCGCCGTACTCGCTCTGGAGAACTCGCCGTGGTCGCTCGTCATGCTCGAGCAAGCTCGGACATGGCTCGCGTCCACGGCTCAACGTTCTCCCTCGCTCCGTGTGGCTTCCCCGCCGAGGCAGTGGTCGCGAATCCCCGTGCGGTGCCGGCTTGGCATGGGCGACGGTTCGATTCCCGCCGCCTCCACTACGAGAAGCCCCGAACATCGTGGGTTTTCCTTGACTGAATGTCGTGGATGCACCGGTTCGTGCACCGGTGATGGTTGGAAGGTGGCGGCCTTCGGGCGGAGTTGGACCTGGACCTCCCTGAATTCGGATGACACGGTGGATTGAGCAAAACGTGGGAGTTCTTCCCAACGACCCGCGGAAAATCCACAGCGGAAGCACGTCTCGAGCCTGCCATGATGACGAGGCGCGGCACCGTCCAAGGTGCCGGTGAGCCCTGTCCACCAAGGAGCGTGCACGTCATGCGACGAGTTCGAGCCCAGCTGTCGGCGCCGCTGATCATCTCGATCATCTCAATCATCATTGCCACCGCAGGCACTGGGTATGCGGCGATCACGATCACCGGCGCGAACATCCGCGACCGGACGGTCCGGGAGGCGGACCTCGCGACCGGGGCCGTGAACTCCCGGGTGATTCGGACGCGCTCCGTGGCGCTTGCGGACATCTCGCTCAGCGCTCGCAGGGCGTTGGCCGGCAGGCAAGGTCCTGAAGGTGCGGATGGCGCGGCGGGCCCAACCGGGCCGCCGGGTCCTGCCGGCCCGACGGGTCTCACGGGACCGGTAGGTGCGACGGGTGCGACCGGCGCGACGGGACCCGCCGGTCCGACGTTCGGCCTGGCCTTCAACGCGGCATGGACGGAGGCGGTGAGCCCATGCAGTGCCAAAGCGATCGGCTCGATTCCGATCACCCTCACGTCGACGTCGCGATTGTTGCTCTCCGGCTACTCGACCGTCACCAACGTCGACGCCACCAACACCTACAAGGCGGTCTTGAACGTCAACGCCTACGACCTGTCTTCGAACCTGGTTGCGGGCACCGGAACCGGTACCGCTCTCCCGGAAATGGCACCGGGCAGGAACGCCCAGCTCGCGTTGTCGAGCGTCGCCTACTCGGGGCTCGGCGGAGTTCCCGAAGCGACCGACCTGCCGGCGGGCTCGTACGTCGTGAAGCTGGTGGCATCGACCCAGCAGTCGTGCCTTGGAAGTGGCGTTACCTTCGCCAACTCCGGCTTCAGCGTGGTCGTGCTCGGCACGGGAGCCTGATTGCGTTCGCGGGCATGCGTCGGTCCTCGTCGTCCTCGTAGGTGCTCGTGCCGGCTTCCCCGCCGGGGCGGCCGTGTCGAAGTCGCGTCCAGAGCGGTGGCCCCGTCGTTGTCGTACGATGCTCCTGTGGACGACGGTGGAGATCCGGCATGTTGGACGCATCTGGTGTGCGCGGAGTGCGGTTGCATCCATGACGATGGAATCGCCTGCTCGAAGCACGCTCGCGTGCCGGTGATACGCGCGGCGGAATCCGGAGCGCGTGGCACTGCGTCGGACGAGCTGAACGCAACGCTCATGACACTGGAACCTGATGGCACGCTTGCGGACGCGGCCATCGATCGTGACGTGGCGTGGACGATCGTTCGCGGCAGTGGCACCCTCGTGTTGGCGGCACCTCCAGACGATGCCTCGCGGCAGCAGCTGAAGCTCGAGCCGGAGATGCTGGTCGTGCTCCCCGCGGGGTCACGTCGCGAACTGGTTGCCGGGGCCTCGGGGATGACGTGGTCGAGCGTCCATCGTCGGCGCGCACCGCTCGAGCTGTGATCACTCAAGCTTCACGGCAACCGAATCGAACGTCACTGTTCGTGCTCGGCCGACGCGTACCGCGCTCGAGGTCCGTGAGACAGGGTCGCGTCGCCATCGTCTGCAGGGTCTGGGAAGATCCCCGCATGCGCGCACGGTGGCTGCTCACGGTGGGATTTGCGGGGGCCGTGATGGCCGACCCGGTCTCGAGCGTGGCATACGCGATCGAATCGGCGCTGATCCGGCTCGACGGCGACGCTGCCGCGCTGGGCGTGTCGATGACCGCGGTAGTGTTCGTGATCGCGCTCGTCGCGATGTCCTACTGGCAGATCGTCGGCCTGTTTCCCGACGGCGGGGGATCGGCAGAAGCTGCGGGTGCCGAGTTCGGCACGCGCTGGACGTTCCTGCCGCTCGGTGCGCTCGTCGTGGACTTCGTGCTGACGATCGCGATCTCGGTCACCGCGGCGACGAGCGCGCTCGCGTCGTGGATCCCACGCGTCCACGACTGGTCGATCCCGATCACCTGGGGCCTGCTCGTGGTGGTGGCGCTGCTCGTGGCAAGTGGCGGGCGGGGCCGGCTGCTGCTCGCGGCGATGACCGTCGCGTTCGTGCTTGCGTCGATCGTGGTGGTGCTCGCCGGGCTACCGCTCGAGGCCGCAGGACAGCCGATCAAGGATGTCGCACAGCTTCGTGATTCGGGTTCGGACCTGGTCGGCATCATCGTGGCGATGTCTGCGGCAATGGCGCTCGCGACCGGAATCGAGGCGCCCGCATCCGCGATCGCCGAGGTCGGACACCTCGATGCCGACGGGCGGCGGCGGCTCGGTCGAACCGCGCTCGTCGCGACGGTCGTGGTGGTGGGCGTGCTGACGCTCGCGCTCACGCTGCTCGTCGTGCATCAGGGCGCCGGGCTGCCGCCCGACGGGCAGACGCTGCTCGCAGCGACGGTGCGCGACGCGCTCGGCAGCGGAGTGCTGCTCGGCGGCTTCCAGCTCACCACCGCGCTGCTGCTGCTCGCCGCCGCGGGCTCGTCGCTGCAGGCAGGGCCTGGACTGGCCAAGGCGCTGTCGCGCGCGCACGACGGCGTCGAGGTTCCGCTGCTTCCACGCTGGTTCGGGCGCTCGACCCGCGACGGCGTTCCCTGGATCGGCGTCGTCGTGTTCTCGGTGGTCGCGGCGGTGCTCGTGGCGGTCGCGGGTGCGAACGAACAGACGCTCGTCGTCTTCTATGCCGTGGCCGTGTTCGTGGGGTTCGCGTTCGGGATCGCGGCGATGCTTCGCTACAACCTGCGTAGTGGTCGTCGCGCGGCCGCATCGCTCAACGCGCTCGGGCTCGTGGCGGTCGTGGGCACGCTCGCGCTCAACGTGTCGCGGATCGACCCGATCGCGTCGCTCGCAGCGGCGCTCGTCGTCGCCGCAGTGATCGACGCACGCTGGCGCCGACTCGGCCGACCCGAGATCCATCGGTTGCGCTGATCACACGCCGGTGTAGGTCGTGGCGGGCAGCGACCTCTTGATCACGTCGAGCGTCGTCGAGAGCTTTTCCTCGAACGATGCGCGCGCGGGGACCACGATCCGGTTGGGATGGTCGCGCCATGCGTCCATGATCCGCTCGTCGATGGCGTGTGCGAGCGCTGCGTCCTCGATGCGAGTGGCGGTCTGTACGTACGAGGCCCCGTCGGTCGGCGGCTGCAGGTGCACGACCAGGGCGTAGCGTGCGAGCTCGGCGGCACGATCGGTCGCGAACTGCTCCCAGTACTCGTCCTCGCTGCCGGGCCAGTAGGCGGCCCCGTCGACCGTTCCCCGGTCGCAGAGCGCGGCATGGGAACCATGCTCGTCCTCGACGAGCCGCTCGCCCTCGCGCTGGACGTGGAAGATCGCACGCTGCGCCGCTGCACGACCGGGAAGCGTCTCGTGTCGAGGGAAGCCACCGGTGAACAGGATCGACGCTGCCTCGGGCACCGCCGCGACGTGACAGCAGAACGTCACACGAGCCGCCTGCAGCACGGCGGTCTTGCCGGCGCCGGGGCCACCGGTCAGCACGATCAGCTTCGTTGTGGCGTCGGGCGCCGGATCGGCGCAGGTGCACGAGCACGTGCCGTGTGGCAGGTGTGGTGCGGGAAGTCGTTGGTACAGCGTCGGCATGGCTCCACCGGATCCTCGGGTCGCGGTCGGACGCCGACGCGACGCCGCAGCTACCAGGTGAGCAGCTCGTCAGCGACACCGGCGGTCGCGCTCGACGCCGCGTCTGCGGGCATCGCCCGGTAGCCGATCGGATTGTCGCTCGGCGTGAGGCGTCGGATCATGTCGATGTTCGCCTTGAGGCGACCGAGCTGTGCGTAGTCGGGATGGTTCGAGTAGCCACGGATCTCACCGCGTGGCGTGTGGCCGTTCAGTCGCTCCAGATTGACCTGCGCCAGTCGCCGTGCATCGCGCCACGCCGGCACGAGCGAGTCGGGCATGTTCGCCGGCGCATGCGGGATCTCCAGCACGCGCGTCACGAGATCGCGCGCGCTCTTCAGGTTGTTGGCGGGGAACGCACCCGCCGCGGCGTCGATCGCGAGCCGCTCGAACGGCGAGCGCATCGAGCGGTACGGATCGATGTCGGCAAGCTCTCGCAGGTCGAAACGGGAGTCGAGCCGACCGCCGTCGAGCGCCGCCCATGCCGCAACGCGGCGCTCGCTGATCCACGAGGGGTCGAGATCGTGCACGACGTCGTCGAGCAGCGCTGCGTACGTCGATTGCGCGCTGCCGGGGTCATGGGCGCCGCGGTCGGCTGCGTAGCGCAGTGAATCGAGTCGCTTCGGATCGATCGGCAGGGCTTCGCCCGGGGCGGCGGGGAGCGCATCGAGCACGGCGCGGACCGTGGTCCAGCCCTCGCGATCGAGTCCTGCGGGACTGGCTGCGAGCACCTCGCGCAGCAGCGGCACCGGTGCGGTCGAGCCCGACGCGAACCGCAGCTGCATCGCCCATGCGTCGAGCGACCGCTGCGTCGCATGACTCGAGCCCCGTCCCACGGCAGATGCGAGAACGTCGATGTCGCCGATGAGGTCCGGCGCCTGGACCGACGGCTCGGGCACGCCGAGCCGCGTGGGACCGAGCCGAAGCAGCGAGGCCAGACGGCGCCATTCCGCCTGATCGAGCGATGCGGAATCGCGCGAGGCAGCGTCGAGCAGCGCTGCGAACTCGGTACGTAGCGACTGCGTGGTCGAGCCCGGCGCGAGACCGATCCGCCAGGCGTCGAGCATGCGCTGCACGGTCGTGGTCGGCACCGCAGCGCCGGTCGCGGCGCGCATCGCAACCTCGGCGATCGCCTCGCCGTCGTCGATCGTCATCGGTACGCGCAGCACGCCACCTGCCGCATCGGCATCGGCCAGCTCGGCGAGCAGGCGCCAGTCGTCGCGCGTGAACGCAGCCGCATCGTGCTGGACGAGGTCGTACGCAGCGGCACGCAGCGTCGACGCGTCGCTCCAGCGACCGTCGAGCCCGGTCGTCCATGCCGAGAGGTACCGCTCGAGCGACGGCGTGCGCGCGCCCGTTCGCAGGTGCTGCCGAAGCACGGTGCCCAGGTCGTCGGTGCCGGGCAGGTGCCGCGGTCCTTCCAGTCGAAGCGATGCCGCGTCCACGTCGAGCAGGGCAGCCAGCGTTCGCAGGTGCTCGGGGCGACGCTCCGTGCGCGCGCCGTCGATCGCGTCTCGAAGGGTGGAGCGCATCCGCTCGACATCGTCGGCAGTTCCGTCCACGACGAGCTGCCAGGCGGCAATCGCACGATCCGTCGACGCGTTCGTCCGAACGCCGCGCGCATGTCGCGTCGCAAGGTCGCCGAGGTCGGGCAGGTCGTCGACCTCGCGGACCGGACCGCGGACCGCGCGGTCGGTGTCGACGTCCACGATCGCCATGATCCGACGCCAGTCTGCGGGCGAGAGCGCTTCAGGCTCGCGAGCCAGCAGGTCCAGCACGGCGTCGCGTCGGGCAGCGGCCGACGCGAGCGTCGGATCGTTCGCGACCTGCAGCGCGGCGGCCAGTCGAATCGCCTCGTCTTCGGGGGTGCCGCGGACCGCTCGGTCGATCGCCGCACGACCGTGTCGCACGAGCTTCGGATCGATGTGCTCGAGGCCCGAGGTGCGTGCGTCGTCGACGAGCGAGCGCAACGACTTCCACTGGTCCGGCGACCAGGTACCGGGATCGCCGTGCAGGATCGCAACGGCCCCCGCGTCCCGCCCTGCGAGCGCCGGTCGCCATGCGTCCATGTACCGCGTGATGCCCTCGAGCTGGCCTGCATCACCGCGTGCGGCGCGCGGCGCGATCCGGCCGAGCGACCGCACGCCGGGCAGTGCCGTGGGAAGCCGCGAGTCGCCGCCCGTGTGCTCCAGCGCCCCGAGCACTGCATCGAGCGTCTGCCATTCGGTTGCGGTCCAGGAAGCTGTGGGAGCATCGACGAGCGACCGTGCGAGCGCGATCACGTCGTGCGACTCGTACGTGGCCGCAGCACCCGCTGTCGACGTGCGCCCGGCGAGCTCGGCGGCAGCACTGAACACGGATGTCGGGGAGACCGTCACGGGGCGTCACCCACCGGTCGCCTGCGCGGCGGCCCGCGCATCGACGTGCAGCTGCTCGACCTCGCGAGCCAGTCGACCGAGCGCGTCTCGATACGCGGTCGTGTGCGCCTGGTCGGGAACCCACCGCTCGCGCTGCTGGTACCCGAGCTGCATCGCAGCGTCGACGTCGCGCTGGAGCTCGCCCCGTGTCGCGCGCACTGCTCGCAGCGCGTCGCGGGGCGCGTCGGTCCCGAGCAGCGACTCGATGTCGATCACGCGTGCATCCATCTCCTGGAGCCACAGGTTCCGAGCTTCGATCGGCTTGCGCGACACCCAGTTCCCTGTCGGGTCGACGCGTGCCGTGTTCGACGCCCGTCGCGCCGCCACCGCGAGCCGGTCGACGTCGGTCGACGGCAGCACGCCATCGTCGAACATCGTCCATGCGCGCAGCTTCTCCACTGCCTGACGCAGTCGATAGGGCACGGTCGCGGTGAGTCCGTCGGACTGTCCCGCGCGTGCGAGCGCATCGTCGGGCAGCGACCGCAGTCGTGCGACCTCGAGCGCGACGTCGTCGGGCGCCCGCCACAGGTTGTCGAGCGCTCCGAGCTCGCTGCGAAGGCGGGCCAGCTTGGCATCGTCCGGCCGGATCGATCGCGAGAGGTCGGCGAGCAGCGAGAGGCGACGACCGAGCTGGTCGACGTGTGCATCCGAGCTCGCGTCTACTGCGAGCGGCTCGAGCCGGTCGAGCTCGCGCACGATCCAGTCCGCGGCAGCGGCCGTGGTCGCGTCGGGTCGCTCCGACGGCGTGATCGTGCGCAGGCCGCCGTCGCGCTGCGCTCGCTGGGTCAGGTCGATGAGCGTGTCGCGGTACTTCGTCGCCGCGTCGTCGGCGGCGGTCAGCGTTCGCGACATGACGCGCTGGTAGGGCTCGGCGGTGTCGTGCCGGTTCAGCGTGGCGATGGTTCCCTCGGCGTTCGACTTCACGCCGTTCGCGACTCCCGGTGGCACGAGCTCCGACATGCCGAGCGCGAGCATTCGGCGGTGCTCGGTGTCGCGGATCGCATCGCGGATGCCCGGCTCGTCGAGTGCCAGCCAGTAGGCGCGATTCTCTGGAGCGGTGCGCGCGATGTGCTGCACGGCATCGGAGATCAGCGCCGCCTCGTCGAGGCGCCTGATCGCCTCGTCGGTCGTGGTCGCTGCCGCAGCCTGTTCGTCCAGGAGCGGCCCGTCGGCGAATGCCTCGACGAACGCCCTGCGCGCGGTCTCGGGTGCATCGCCCTCGAAGACATCGCGGAGCGCCGCGACATCGAGTTCTCCGGGGCGATCGAGCAGCTCGCGAACCTCGTCGCGCACGTCGCTTCGGACGTGGGTGAGCGACGGGTCGTCGAGCATCCGTTCGATCTGGGTCTTGAGCTCGCGCAGGTCCTCGGACGAGTTGGTGAACAGCTCGCTCACGTTGTCGTATCCCAGCGGGCGCCTGCCGCGGATCGACTCGGCGAGGTACGAGTCGCCGTAGCGAATCCACTCGCTCGCGCCGGCTGCCGCCGCCTCGGCCGATTCAGGGCCGTCTGCAAGCAACGGCTTCAGCGCATCGATGTCGTCGGCGATCCGCACCAGGTCGGACCGGAACGGCGCGAGCAGCTCCGTCCATTCCGGCTGGTAATAGTTGTGACCGGCAACTCGTTCCGAGAGGGCGTCGAGCAGCTGCAGGTGCCCCGCCAGAGTCGCGGGCGCGGCTGCCACTGCCGCGGCGGGATCCTCGATGGCCGCGAGCGACTGCACCGCAGGCAGGTCGATCGATGCCCTGGCCGCCTCTGCATGCGCAATCGACGAGTGCAGCTGCTCGGTCTGTTTCGTCGTTGCCTTCGGCAGTTCACGCACATATCCGCGCACGGCTCCCAGCAGATCCTCGGCGTCGTGCACGGCGTTTCGATACCCGCGGTTCGAGACGCTTGCGGACCAGATGTGATCGGTCTTCGTCCCGATTCGGCTGGTGTCCATGCCCAGCTCGCGTGCCCCGGCGAGCGCGCGCGATGCATCGATCCACAACGACCTCAGCTGCGCGGACTTCTCGCCCTTGGAATCGAACATACCCAGCCGGTTCTCGAGGGTCGCCTGAAGCGTGTCGAGGCTGACGCCGACGTCCTTCGCGAGGTGCGATCGATAGATGTCGACCGCGCCGTCGATCGCATCGAGCCCGCCGCGGGCGGCGACGGCCTCGGGCCCGCCGAGCTCCTGCACGCTGCGAGCTGCGGCGCCGAGCCGAGCGAGCCTGACCCGTCCGTCGAACGCCTTGGACGCGTAGCCGCCGTTCGTCAACGAGCTGCCGGTGTTGCAGAACGCGTCCGGCAGCGCCGATCCCAGCAGCGCCTCGACCTGATCGGTCGCGGCCCGCACGGGCGCCAGGTCGAGCGATACGTACCCGTTGCGCCCGACCGCGTCCACGATCGCATGATCGATCGCGACGATCGCGCCGTCGAGCTGCCTGATCGACCCGGCAAGGTCCATCCGCGTTCGTTTCCCCCCGATAGTACTTCGCGTCGTGATCGTCGAGTGCAGCCCCCGCTGCGCCCGACACGTACGCGTCGTTGCCCGTTCATCGCCGACAACGCCGTACGCGTTGCAGCGCCCGATCAGCTTCCGGAGGAGTCGCCGCCCATGCGAACGTGATCGATCCCGCGCCCGATCGCGATCCCGGTGCCCTGGTAGAGACCGCGCCACGCGCCGTCGAGCGCGCCGCTCGCCGCGCCGATGCCTGCGCCTGCACCGCCACCGACGACCGCCCACCGTGCGATCGTGCCCAGCGACTGGTGCGTGGCCACGCCGACCGCACCACCCGCCAGCAGACCGATCGTTCCCACGACGAGCGCGTTGCGCTTCGCCGCGTCGCGAGCATCACGGCCGATCGCGCCGGTCACGTCGGTCCACGCGTTCCCGGGCCGAGGGTTCGGCGCGTCGGCGTCGTCGCCGCGCAACGCGGCGCTCGCGAGGTTGCCGGCCACGTCGCCCGCGAGCGCGCCGAGCAGCAGCGTCCGCATGAACGGCTTCGACACCGCCATGCCCGTGCCGATGATCGCACCGTGCGAGATGGCGGTCCCGACCTTCTCGGACGCAGACTTCGGCTCCTGCCCGACTCCGGCGAGCACCAGGCCCGCGTTCACGACCGCTGCGCCGCCTGCCATGAGCAGCACAGGGCGTGAAGCCGCGAATCCATGCACGATCGTCGTGGGTGTCGTCATGCGTCCCGTCCCGTCGCGAGCTGTGGCGCGTGGGGTCCCGCCACGCGCCCGTCCGCCCATCTATCGGGATCACCGCCCGAACCGTGCCGCCGCCGGCCGGGTCGAGCTCGGTGGCACGCTGCGAAGTCGATAGGTTCCGCCAACCGGTTGCACCGCTCCTGCGTACGGGCAGGTGCAGGTATCGAGACGAGAGGTGCACGACAGCATGCGGATCCTGATCAGCGGCGCACACGGCATGGTCGGCACGGCCCTGCGCGAGGCGCTCGAGCAGCGCGGCGACGACGTGGGCGCGCTCGTGCGAGGCACGGCGTCCGGTCCGCTCGACGTGGCATGGGATCCCGCACAGGGCACCATCGACCAGGCTGCGCTCGCCGCAGGCGGCTTCGACGCCGTGGTGCACCTTGCCGGGGAGCCGCTGCTCGGGCGCTGGACCGATTCAAAGCGCGAGGCCATCCTGCACAGCCGCGTCTCCGGAACCCGCACCCTCGCGCAGGCGCTCGCCGGGCTCGACACGAAGCCGCAGGCGTTCCTGGTGGCGAGCGCCGTGGGCATCTACGGAAACCGCGGCGACGAGCTGCTCTCGGAGGAGTCCGCGCCCGGCGGCGGGTTCCTGGCCGACGTGGTGCAGCAGTGGGAGGCCGCCGCGGATCCGGCACGTGAGGCCGGCATCCGAACCGCCCACCTGCGCATGGCCGCCGTGCTCTCGACCCGCGGCGGGGCGCTCAAGGAGCAGCTCATGCCGTTCAAGCTCGGGCTCGGTGGTCGCGTGGGCAGCGGCAAGCAGTGGATGCCGTGGATCGGCCTGGACGAGTGCATCCGGATCTGGCTGCTCGCACTCGACGACGACCGCGTGACCGGACCCGTCAACGTCGTGGGACCCACGCCCGCCCGCAACGTCGACTTCGTCAAGGCGCTCGGCCAGCAGCTGCACCGCCCCACGCTCCTGCCGGTTCCCGTGCCCGCGCTCAAGCTCCGCTACGGCGGCGACCTGGTCGACGAGATGCTGCTCTACAGCCAGAAGATCGTGCCGTCCCGGCTCGAGGGCCTCGACTACGAGTTCGAGGACCGCACGATCAATCGCGCCATCGCGCGCGCCCTGGATTCGTAGCAGCGGGCAACGCCGTTCGGAAACCTTTCGATCAGCTTCGTGTCCTGTGAAGCTGTTCGGCAGGACGTTCGACCCAACGCAGGCACGAAGCTCGGCCGACCTGCGCTGATCGGGGTTCATGCCGGCGCATCGATGACGACCATGGACTCGGAGGACGCCGTGGCGGCGCGCGTCCCGTCATCGTTCGCCTGTATCGCGCCGCCGACGCATGCGCCCAGCCAGACCACGACCGCAATCGGACCACGAGCGACGGCCGCGACGACGCGGGAGAGTCGCGCGCGTCGTGGCCGCGCTTGGTGCGTGCATCGCGGTGACATGCGGCACCGTCGCCGTGTCGCTGGCGTGGAACTCCAGCAGCTCGAATCCATCGAACACCGTCGTCGCCGGCACCGTGGGATCGCCCACGTCGCTCGCTGCCACGCCGACTCCGTCGTCGGCGCAGCCCCGGTGCACGTCGGTCGACCTGAACTGGGGTGCGGCACCGCTCGCGGACGATCGCCGGATCGAGGTCAAGACGGCCAAGTCCTCGTGGAGCGTGCTCGCTGCAAGCCACGGGTCGACGACCTACACCGACTCCAACAACTACCGGAACTACACGGTGACGTGGCGCGTCACGCCCGTGCGCGCAGGCACCAGCTGGGAGGGGCCCGATGCGCAGGTCACGCTCACGTGCGGGCTCGGCGAGGTGCTCGACCTGACCGTCACGAACGACTGCAGCACGAGCGAGCTCGCATGGACCGCGGCGGTGAATGCCACCGAGTACGAGGTGCAGCGCAAGATCCCACCCGCGAGCTGGTCCACGATCGCCACCGCAGTGACCACAACCAGCTACTCGGATCCGACCGTGCATCCCGCCGGATCCAGGGTGCGGTATCGGGTGCGGCCGAGCGACGGCTCGAGCAACGGCCGCTGGAGTTCGGTCGCCACGATCGATTCCTGGGACGAGTTCCGCGTGGTGTCGATCGTGGCCACGAACGGCGGCACGGCGAACACCCGCGACTCCGGCGACACGATCCAGATGACATTCAGCAAGCCGGTCGATACCACCACGATGACGACCACCAGTGTCGTGACCAGGCGAAACGGCAACCCGCGCGGCCTGTTCCTGCCCGCCACGAGCGCCGCCACCGGCTCGACCGAGGTCGGGCAGGTCGACACGTCGAACAACTTCTTCGGCGGCAATGCGACTCTGGCGGGCACCGTGGCATGGTCCGCCGCAGACACGGTGTGGACGTGGACCTCGACCGGCGCGGGCACGGGCCCCTCGATGAGCGCCGACCTCGCGGGCGGGTGGGTGCTCGGCACCGCAGCCTCGAGCGCTCGCTGCGCCGCGGATTCCACCACCCCGCTCGCAGCGACCGCACCGACGCTCGCCGGCCGGTGGTAGCCGGCGGTTCGGCCTTCCGACCGCGCCGGTACGATCTGCACATGACGACCAGCAGCGCTCCGACCGTCGAGCAGCTCGCCGCGGCAGCGCAGGAGCGCGGCGGGATCGATGGTCGTCGCGCCGACGGCGCGTTCTTCACGGACTCGGATGTCGCAGCACACCTCGTGCGCCGCGCGATCGCAGCGAGGCTGCTCGACGAGCTCGACGTGCCGGACGCATCGATCGAGGTGCAGCTCGCCCGCAACGCCGACCTCGTCGCCGAGGTCATGCGACGTGCCGACGCCTCGCGCGACGAGCGCCGCCGGCTGGCAGCGGCGATCGAGTCCCTGAGCGTGGTCGATCCGACCTGCGGCGCCGGCTCGTTCCTGGTCGAGTCGTGGCACGTGCTGCTGCAGCTCGCGGCGCACCTCGGCGCCACCGTGAGCACCAGGCAGCTGCACGGAGTCGACCGATCAGCCGACGCGATCGAGGCATGTCGCGAAACCTTCGCGATCATCGCACCGGACCAGCCGATGCCTGTTCTGCAGCACGCGGACGCGCTCGACCCGGGAGCGGTACCGGCGGCCGACGTGCTCGTGGGCAACCCGCCGTTCGTGCGCGCGAGCGCCGACGAGCGGGCAGCCGACCTGCACGCTGCGGCGGTGCCGAACGTGTCGGCATGGGTCGTCGAGCGGGCGCTCGCCGCAGCCCGACCAGGTGCGCGGGTCGCGTTCGTGCTGCCCATCTCCACGTCGTGCACCGACGCGTTCGCGCCGGCACGCAGCCACTGGGAACGCGCCTGCGACCTGGTGCTCACGAGCCACTACGACACCATCCCGTCGAGCCTGTTCCGCGGCGTGGTGCAGCGCCTGTCGATCTACGAGGGGCGACGACGACCGGCGCCGCACGCCGCCACGCCGGCGCGCTGGTACACGAGCCGCTACCACCGCTGGACGCGCGACGAGCGAGACACGCTCCTGCAGCAGGTCCGCCACGTGCCGCTGCCCGAGCAGCACGTCGCAGGCTCGATCGCGAAGATCGGAACCGAGGTCGAGGCGCGACTGCTCGATCGGATCTTCCGCCACCCACCGGCGGGACGATTCCATGCCGCGTCGGGCGACGGGGCCAACGTCATCCGCTACAAGCGACGCTGGTCGTACTTCCTGCTCTTCTGCGACTTCGTGCCCGGCATCTGGGACGCCGACGGGACGCCCCGCGAGCCGAGCGAGCTCAAGACGATCGGGATCGATCCGGCGCTCGATTCGCGGGTGCTGCTCGCCGTCTACTCGAGCACGCTCTTCTGGTGGTACTTCTCGGTGTTCACCGACAACCGCAACGTCAACCGACGCGACCTGGCCGCGTTCCCGCTGCCCGACCTGTCGTCGACCATCCATTCCGAGCTCGCGGATCTGGGCGCCCAGCTGATGCAGGCGCTGCACCGGTGTGCGCAGGTGCGCACGTGCACGTACCGCTCGGTCGGCACGATCCGCAACACCTACTTCCGGCAGGCCGCCACGCGCCCCGTGCTCGATCGCATCGACCGGGTGCTCGCACGCGCCTACGAGATGCAGGACGACGAGCTCGAGTTCGTGCTCGGCTTCGAGCGTCGATTCCGGAGCTGATGCTCCGCTACGAGGAGTGCGCGGCGATGATGTCCCACGCGATGCCCTCGATCGTGAGCAGCAGCCCGGTCGCGGGCGTGCGCAGGCTCCAGGGCAGGTTCCACGTGCTGCCTCGACGCACGACGAGCTGGTGGAGGAGGGGCAGCAGCAGCAGCGCGAACACCACCATCCAGCGCGACACCACGAACACGACCGACCAGTCGGTTCCGGCCGTGAGCTTGAGCGCGAGCGAGAACAGCGCTGCCGCGGCCGTGACCAGCAGCGACAGTCCGAGCGCCGACCACCACTGGCTGCGGCCTCGTGCAGGCGCGGCATCCACTGTCGTCGACTCGGGCTGGGACATGCAGGTGATCGTACCTGCTCAGCAGTCGATCACGACGACCTCGGGCGGACAGAACGCGCGCAGGTCGATCGTCGAGTAGCCCACGCCGGCCGTGGTGTAGACGAACCGCGAGTCGCGCGAGCCGCGATGCGTGGCCGGAAGCTCCGACTCGGTATCCACCTCGACCTCGTGCAGCCAGCACGGCCACGGGTTCGAGAAGCGCGGCATGTGCATCCGCGCGGTCCAGTCGCCGAGCAGCGGCGTTCGCACCTGCCCGCAGTGCGTGTGGCCGGCCAGGTGCAGCACGTGCTCGTGCAGCGTCGCGAGGTGCGGCTCGTGACCGAGCACCAGCACGTCCTGCCCCGGCTCCACCTCGGCGAACGCCGCGTCCGCATCGGCGCCGGGACCGGTCGAGCCGCGCCGCGTCCAGCATGAGTCGATGCCGGCGATCCGCACGCCCTCGCGCGCCGCGGGAGCGAGCTCGGCCAGCGCCATCGATCGGTTCGTGAGCACCTCGATGCCGGACTGCTCGAGCACGCCCTGCACGTATGCCGCGTCACACCAGTGGTCGTGGTTGCCCAGCACCGCCGCGACCGGCGCCTCGATCCGCGCATACTCCTCGGCCGACCAGTCGATCCCCGACACGTCGTCGCCCACGAAGTCGCCGAGCAGCGCGACCAGGTCGACGCCCTCGAGCGCGTTGATCGAGTCGACCAGCCGCGCGACGTTCTCGCGCGGGAACCAGTCGGTGCGCGCATGGATGTCGCTCGCCACAGCGATCCGCACGCCCAGGTCGAGTCCGCGCTCGCGCAGGTCGACACGCCGGATCCGCAGCACGTCGAGCGAGCGCCGCTGGGCGATCCACTTCCACGGTCGCTGCAGGCGCGACGTGCTCGGCAGCGCGCCGGCGGCCACGTCGTCGGTCTGGGCAGAGGTGTCGCTGGTGGCGTCGGTCATGTGGGCTGGTCTCCGGTTCGGGCGGCGTTGCTGCCGTCGGCATAGCGTCGATGCCCCGCAGCGCGAACGAGCAGTCGCCGCAGCAGCCACGGTGCGAGCGCGCGCAGCAGCGGGATCCCTGCATAGATGCGTGGGCGGACCGGCGCGGCGGATCCCTTCCCGCGAGCAGCACGGACGCACGCGTCGGCGATCGTCTGCACGTCGCTTGCGAACACCCGGCCCAGCACCGGCGTCGAGCGCAGGCGCTCGTGCGGCCATCCCGGCGTTGGCACCGGACCCGGCTGCACGCACACCACGCGAACGCCACGCCGCTGCAGCCGCGCCCGCGACGCCTCGCTGAAACCGGTGAGCGCGAACTTCGTCGCGCAGTACACGTCGGAGCCCGGCGTGCCGACCAGGCCGGCGACGCTCGATACGTTCACGATCGTGCCGCGCCGCTGCTCGAGCAGCGGCGTGAGCGCGTGCACGAGCGCGATCGGCGTGCGCAGGTTGAGCGCGAGCATGCGATCGGCGTCCACCATCGCGTCGGGATGTTCGAATGGGTGGTCGCTCGCGCTGCCGGCGTTGTTGACGAGCACGTCGAGCCGGCCCAGCTGCCGCACCCGCGCGACGAGCTCGTCGACTCCGGCAGCGGTGGACAGGTCGCACGGTACCAGCACCGCGTCGCGTGCGCCGGCAACGCTGGCCGTCTCCTCGAGCTGCTCGCCACGACGCGCTGCGAGCACCAGTCGAGCATCGAGCGTGCGCACCATCCTGATCGCGACCTCGCGGCCGATTCCGCTCGACGCGCCCGTGACGAGCACGACCGGGCGGTCGTCGTCGCCGATCATCTCCTGCTCGGGCAGCGTCTCCATGACGGGCATCCTGCCACGCGCGTCGAGTCAGGAAGCCGCGGCCGGCGCGCCATCAGCCGACGCGAGCGCCGTGGTGATCGCACGCACGAGGTCGCTCGGCACGAACGGCTTCTGCACGACCGCGTCGGAAACCCGGGCGAGCAGCGGATACGACTCGCCCAGGTCCATCGCCGTGCAGGCCACGACCGGCAGCATGCTGCGGCGCGTGCGGGCGGCGGAGACGAGCGCCTCCCCGTTCATCGACGGCATGTTCACGTCGGTGCAGAGCACGTCCACGTCCGGGTGGAGGTCGAGCAGGCGCAGTGCGACGGCGCCGTTCTCGGCCTCGATCACGCGGGCGCCGGCCGATTCGAGCACCACCCGCAGGAGCATGCGAACGGGGCGCTCGTCCTCGGCGACGAGGACCGTGATGTCGTGGAGCACCTTCATCGTACCTACTTCGTTCCCCTGCAATAAATCGAGCAAACCGGGCGGCTCGCAACCTTCAGCACATATACGCCGCCGGAGCCGACTCGGTTCACGCATCGAGGCGACGACGACCGCGACGCGGTGGTGGCCGCGACCGGCCGGTGGTGCGGCCCGAGTCGATCATCACGTGGCCATTGCACGGATAACCAACGCGTGTGCGGGGACAATTCGACGAACGATGCACGCCGACGCCCCCGACCGGTTCCACGCCTTCAGCCGCCTCGTGCTGACCGTGAGCGAGAGCTCGCTCGAAGGCGTGCGCACCGATCACTCGTTCGAGCTGCGCGCGCTGCACGCAGGCGCCGAGGTCTGGCGCTCGAGCGTGCTGCACGCGCCCGGCGGCAGCTGCGAGAGCGGCGAGCGGTTCGTGGGCACGCTCACGACGCGCCAGGTGATCGACCTGCTCGACGAGATCGAACGAAGCGGGGTGTACGAGGCGCTGCCGGCGATGGGCATCGTGCCCGGCGCGACCGACGCCGAGACCGTGCCGCTCGTGTCGATGCGCCTGGAATCAACGACGCGGGAGCGCACCGTGATCGATCGGGCGCCGGCCGACCGCTCGATCGTGGGCGACGTTGCCGAGGCCGTGCGACGCCGCGTCGACCTGGCGATGGAGCGCGCGCTGTCGAGCGCGGGCTGACCGACCGTCCCGGCCCCGACGTTCGCCCGGGCCTCGCGCCGGGTACCGCCTTCGCGATGACCGACGTCGAGCTCCAGTACCTGCAGCCGATCTGGGTCGCGGCGTTCCGGCATCGCGGCCCGCACGATCCCGTGCTCACCGACGAGACATGGGGCGAGCTGATCGTCTGGGCGTCGCCGCGGCGACTGCTCGGACGATCGATGGACGCGCGTGGGATCGGCTTGTGCTGGGACGACCCGCGCCAGCACGATGCGCGCGACCGCCGCTACGACGTGGGGGTTCCGATCGACCCCGAGGACGCCGCAGCGGTGGACGCTCCCGGGTTCGTGCTCGTCACGGCGCCGGGCCGCTACCTGCGCGTGACTCATCGTGGCGCCTACGAGCGGATCCTGTCGACCTACGACGAGGTGTTCGACGGCCCGATGCGCTACGACGGCTACACGCTGCTCGCGCAGCCGATCATCGAGATCTACCGCGACACGCCGTCCGAGGTCGACGAGGACGAGCTGCGAACCGACATCTACTTCCCCGTCGTGAAGGGCTGAATCCGGTCCAGGCGCAGCGCGCCGGTTCGCAGCCGCCGCACCCGGGACGGAGCCGTGTCCGAACGCGCTAGATCCCGTGCGGGCGGGTGCGCTGCAGTCGCTTGACGAGCGAGACCATGTCGTTGCGGAAGCGCCCCGAGAGGATGCCACGCGGCAGGCGGCCCATCAGCGCCCGGTACTCCCACGGGTACTCCATCGTGTTACGACGGTTCGGTGGGGTCTCGAGATAGGCCACGAGCACGTCCATGTGCTCCTCGTTCACCGCGAACACCATCGTGCCGCCGAGACGTCCGGCGTAGTAGGCCTTCCAGCGCTCGGGGCAGTCGCCCGGCCGCGGCCCCCAGGAGCACACCGAGCATGCGAACTTCGGGTCGATCAGCTTGGTGATGTTGCGGTACTCGGAGCCGTCGCCCACGATCCGCGCGTAGTTCGAGCAGCTCGGACAGTGCACGGCCAGCTGCAGCCGCTCGACGTGCAGCTCGTCGTCCTCGCCCACGCCCTCGGGTCGCGGCAGCTCGTCGACCGGCAGCACGCCGATCCAGCCGGATCGCGGTGCAGAGGTGGCCTCCTCGTTGCACAGCGACGCGCCGTGCGTTCCCTTCATCAGTCCCTTGAGCGACATCGGACGGTCCATTCCCGGCCCGGCTGCCGATCACGCATCGTGGCCGCGCGGCGGGGTGGTGCTGCAACGGTGGTCCTGAACGATCCGACAGATCGGCAGGGAGGAGTGCGCGGTCCAGGTGGACGACGTTCGGGGACAGGTATGGAGCGATACGCGCGTTCGCACGTATCGGGGCGAGCCGCTTGCCGGTCGCGTGCGCCTGCCGCAGCTCGACGGGGTCGAGCCGAAGCAGGACCCGGCGCTCGACACGGCGATCCGGGTGGTCGCCGACCAGCCGCTGCTCGTCGGCAGCGCCGGCGCGGCCGGCCTGCTCTTCGGAGTCGCGTCGCGCAGCGGCGTGCTCGGGCGCACGGTGGGCGGAATGGTCGGTGCAGGGCTCGGGCTCGCGGCGGGGATGGCGGTCTCGGCGATCGCGCAGCGCGTGTCGGGACGCTCGTCGTCGACCACCGACGCGTACGTGCGCGACGTGCCGGGCGCGACGGACCAGCCGCGTACGGGCCGCAGTGGCGAACACCTGCGGATCATGGACTGGAACATCCGTGAGCTGACCGGACCGAGCTCGGCCGTGGGCTTCAGCGACGAGGCGGCGGATGCCGTGGTGGCCACGGTGCGGCGCGAACACCCCGACCTGCTCGTGATGCAGGAGGTCGCGATCGACGCCGTCGAGTCGGGGCGCACCGACCAGCTCGACATGCTCGCGCGCCGGACCGGTGCGAGCGAGGCGGTGTTCATCCCGAACGGTCGTCGCCCCGACGGCGGGCTCAAGGGCAACGCCGTGCTCGCATTCGGCGACACGACGCTGCAGGACGCGCGCGGCCTGCACATGCCCGATCCCGAAGGCGCCGGCGTGCTGCGGCGGCTGCACAACCTCGCCGGGATGGTCGAGCACCTCGGGATCCACGTGCCGGATTCGTGGAAGGTCGGCTACTTCCCGCGCACCGCCGGCGATCTGGTCGTGACCACGCCGGGCGGCACCGACGTGCGGCTCGTCGACGTGCACCTGTCGGGCATGGGCGCGGGATCGGGCGGAGGGCCGGATTCGCAGGAGCGTCAGCTCGTGCCGATCGCCGGCACGCTCGGCGCGTGGCAGGGCGCCACGATCCTCGCTGGCGACTTCAACGTGAACGGCGGCAGCGACGCGCACGCGTTCGAGCGTGGCGTGCTCGGCGCCGGCGGGCTGCACGACTCGTTCGACGACGTCGGCATCGAGCCCGGCGACCCGTCGGTGCGCTCGTTCAGCTCCTCGAGCCCGAAGCGGAACATCGACCGCGTCTACCTGTCGGACCACGTCCGCGCCGCGGGCGCGAGGGTGCTCGACGACGACACGGCGGCTCGCGGCAGCGACCACCTGCCGGTGGTTGCAGACGTCGTCGTCGGCTGACGTGCTGCGTCGGTCATCGAAACAGCCGGCGAGCGTTGCCCGATAGGCAGGTGACGAGCGGCCGGCGGGGGACGCGGGCCGCGCACCATGGGGCAAGGGGACGACTGGAATGACGACCATTCCACCCGCAGCGACGTCCGGATTCACGAAGTGGGTCCGCCACGGACGCGACGCGCTCGAGTTCGGCAGGCACATCCCGCGCAACAGCCCGGTCTCGAGCGTGGTGCACACGCTCATGGGCTTCGGCCTGGGCGCAGCGGTGTCGCTCGGCGGTGCGGCGCTGCTGGCGGACAAGCCCGACCCGGACCATCCCGAGCAGTGGGACCGCGACTCGTGGCTGCACACGTCGCGGGGGCTGCTCACGGCAGGCGGCGCGCTCACGGTACTGATCACGGCAGGGATGCAGTTCAACACCCCACAGCACGTTCCGCTGGCGCGGGGCCTGAACCCGATGTACTTCCTCGGCGTCGGCGCGTTCGCCTGGGGCAACTTCTGCCTGCCCAAGATCCAGGACGCGTACCTGCACTGAGGAGCACCGCGATGACGATTCCACCCATGTCAGCTGCAGATACCCTGGCTCGACCAGTCACGTCGAGCGTCACGCGCACGATCGCGGCGGCCGCAGTCGGGTTCGGCACGTTCGCCGGGATCGGGCTGTGGGCCGACAAGCACTTCAGCCGCATGCCGCAGGCCGACGGCACCTCGCCGGGCTATATCGACCGGCGCGAGGCGCGCTCGCAGTTCGCGGGCTCCGACGGGTGGCCGGCGATCATCGGCTTCGGAGCGCTGCTCGGCGCATCGTTCCTGTACACCCACGGGCGCGACAACCTGACGCCCAAGGAGTTCGCGTTCCTCAAGTACGTCGGGTACGGCTTCATGGGCGGCGGGCTTGCGGGCACGAGCGTCGCGCCGATGCTGCTGCGCCCGCTGCCGGACGCGAGCGAGCGCGCCAGCGGCGATGCCGGAGGCTGACGCGCACGCGCGCTACTTCGCCGCGGCCTGCTCGCCCAGGCCGAGCTCCTTGGCGACCGCCTTGACGCTCGCGCGCAGCTTGTCGGCCATCACGATGCCGTAGCCGGTCGCGTCGTCGGGACCCTTCTCCGCCACGTCGACCGCCGAGCGCTTGAGCACTTCCTTCATCGCGCGCGTGTCGAACATGCGGCCGGTCTCCTCGAGCGCCGCCTGCTGCGCGAGCGCGATCACGCTGGTCGCGAGCGGGGTGGCCATCGACGTGCCCTGCCAGCCCGACTCGAGCTCGCCGCCCGGGATCGACGAGCGGATGTCCACGCCCGGCATCGCGATGAACGGTACCGGCTCGCCGCCGCCCTCGACGGGAAGCGGGTTGGGACCGCGCGACGAGAAATCGGCGGGGCTGTCGTCGCGGTCGGTCGCCCCCACCGTGATGATGTGCGGGCTCGATGCGGGCGAGCCGATCGTGCCGGCGCCGCCACCGTCGTTGCCGGCGGCGAACACGTTGATGATGCCCATGGCGTCCATGTTGCGCAGGGCGTTCATGTAGCTGGTGCTCGTGCCGTCGTCGCTGCCCCACGAGTTGTTGATGATGTCCGGGCCGAGCGCGAGCACGCGCTTGGAGCCCGGGCTGGTGCCGGGGGTGGGCACGCGCGGCGCGACCATGTTCTGGAACGAGCTGAGCAACATGCCGTCGGTGCCGCCCTGCGGGCCGAGGCCTCGGGCCGCGACCCACTTGGCATCGGGGGCGCCGCCGACCTGCACGCCTGCGTAGTGGCCGAGGATCGTGCCGGTGACGTGCGAGCCGTGCTCGCCCTCGTCGACCGGGCTCGGCGAGCGCGACTCCGCGACGCTGTCGTACCAGTTCGCGAGGTCGCTGCGCGTGCCGCTGTCGGGGTCGTAGCCGCGGTAATTGCCGAGCAGGAACGGGCTGTTCACGTCCACGCCGGTATCGATGATGCCGACGGTGACGCCCTTGCCGGTCAGGCCGTCCTTGTTGGCCTTGTCGATGTGCACGCGGCTCAGGTTCCACTGCGGGTCGTCGGCCAGGTCGGGCTTCTTGGCCGCGGCCTTCGACCCGGCCTTGGCGGCGGTCGCGCCGTCCACGTCGACGGGCAGGTCCGCGAGCGCCTCGCTCGCACCGCTCACCGCATCCTCGATCGGGGCGAGCTGGTCGATGTACTTGCCGGGCCGGTCGAGCGTGTGGGTCGCGCTCTTCACGGCCTGCGCGACTCCGGCGGCGTTGGCCATCGTGGTCATCGCGGTGTCGTCGCCGTACACGACGATCGAGTTCTGGATCCAGAGCGGGGTGTAGCCGCGGCGCGCCGACACGTGACCGCTCTGCTGCAGGCCGTCGAGCACCTTCCACAGCGGCTGCTGCGTCTTGACCATGTTGTCGATGAGCGTCTTGGCGACGTACTGGCGGCGCTCGGGGCCCACCGGCATCTCGAACGCCTTCTCGACCGCGCGGGTGCCCTGGTCGTCGAGCACCACGAGGAACTCCTGGAACTTCGACTCCTCCTTCTCGATCGCGCGCTGCTCCGACTTCGAGAGCGCAGGTGCTTCGTCGGTGGGCGGTGCCTCGAGTCCCTGCGGGGCTACCTTGGGGGTGGCGGCGGTGATGCCTGACATGGCCATCCGTGACCCTTTCGTGCTGATTGCGCGTAGGAGGTGATGCGGGGCAGGCGATCCGTGACCGCCCCGACAGTGCGTCATGATCCTGCACCGAACGCTGACCGACCAATCAATTTCCAGCACGCGTGGCCGTTCGCTGCCGCGGCGCTGGCCGCCCCTGCCACGCCTGCTTGCGATGTTCGGCTGACGCTGAGATGCTTCGTACCATGCCGCTATCTGATGCACGGAACGATCTTGCGGCCATCCTGCACGATCAGTCGATCGACGAGACGCATCCCGCGATTCGCCAGCACCTCACGATGCTCGAAGTCTCGGGCTTCGAGGTGCTGACCGAGTCGGATTGGAATCGCGTCAGCGGTCATCTGGTGCTCGATGTCTGCGCGACGATCCAGGACCGGCTCGGCGAGCCGGTTGCGACGTTGCGCCGCCTGTACGACCCCGTGAACCGCATCGCGCACCATCGGGCGATCGATGTGCACGGGGCACCCGGAGAAGGCATCGGGCCCACCTTGATGCTGCAGGCGCTACGCCATCTGGCGGCGCTCGGCTACGAGCAGATCGTGTTCAGCGCAGAACCGCCGATCGGGCGAGCGTATTGGGCTCGCTACGACGTCAGTTTCGTGGGCGGCGCCGACGGTGTGCACGCCGATCGCGTTCGGCGGTGGTTCGACGACACGCTGCCGCTCTTCGGCATTGATCCAGTTCCTGGAGCGCTCCCGAAGGACTTCTGGCAGGTCGGATGGGACTACGAGCGTGGATGCGTCGGGAGTGCCGTTCGAATCAGTGAGGTCGGGAGGAAGCTCGGCATCGATCCGGGCGGGATCCTCGAGCGGCGAGTGAGTGGCACGTCACATCTCGGCGAAGCGCTCCTGCTCTTCGGTCCGGACTGGAAGGGCACGATTCGACTCCGCTCGAACGAAGCCAGGAGCATGAGGATTCAGCTCGCCGCCGCGATCCAACGTGCGGCGGAACGATCCGCGATCACGTAGCCGTCCTCAAGTCCGGGGCATCCCGAGCCGATGTTTCTCTTGCGAAACAGCGGGCACCCGTGCAACATGGATCGTCCTCGCGTCGACAACCAGGTGCTGTTGCGCTAGCGAAACAAGCGTGGTACGGTGGTTTCGAACATGGAGGCGAGCATGGCAACACACGGGTTCTTGGGTCCACTGCTTCACGAAGCACTCGAGCGTGAGCTCTCGGAACGAGGCATGAGCTTTCGCGACCTCGCTCGCGAACTGCAGGTGTCGCCTGCGATGTTCACTCGTATGTCGAACGGTGCTCGGCCGGACGTCGATGCGGCAATCTCGATGTGCGTCTGGCTGGGGCGCCCGGTCGAGGAGTTTGCGTACGACCGAGCAGCCGCCGACCGAGCGGCCGCTGCGGTTGCCGAATTCGCCGATGCCGAACCCGAGCGTGTGCGTGAGCCCCTCGGTCGCTGATGCGCTCGTGACTCGGTAGTCTGTCGCGCATGTCTACCGTGTACGAGGTCGAGGAGCTCGAGCAGGCGCTGCAGGACCTGCAGCTGGACGATCCGGCTCCCGAGAAGGAGCTGTGGTACGCCATCAACACCGATCCGTGGCCGTGCCCTGCGTGCGGCGACGAGTTCGAGTGGGTCACGGCGTGCCACCACGTGGTGATCGCCGAGACTCCCGATCCGCTGCTCGAGCACGCCGCGATCGCGAAGAAGGTCGGGCGCAATCCGCGGATCGTGAAGTACGACGGTGGCCTGCCCACGATCACGCTCTACCAGTGGCGCGCGCTCGGGCGACCGGTGCACGGCGTGCGACGCGACCTGAGCCCGCAGTAGCGATGGCGGATCGAACGAGCATTCACCACAGGGATGGGCGACGACGACGCGCGCTCGTGGTGGTCGTCGTCGCGCTTGCCGCATGGTGGAGCCTGTCGATCGGTGGCAGTTCGGCGTGGGGTGCAGGCGAGGGCACCGATTCGGGAGCCGTGTCGGCGCGCGAGCGCACGACGGTGTGGCTGCCGTACTGGGATCGGGCGGCCGGGATGCGATCGCTGCGGGCGCACGCGGACCGGATCGGGCACCTGTCGCCGTTCTGGTACCAGCTGAGCGCGAACGGGCGGAAGATCGAGGCGCACGGTGCGGCCGGGGACACCGACGTGCTCGAGCTGGCGCGGGCGAACGGGATCGAGGTCGTGCCGACGATCGCCAACGGCTGGGACCGCGCGCGGGGACGGCGGCTGCTGGCCACGCCGGGGCGGCGCTTCCTGCACGCACGCGACCTGGTGAAGCTCGTGGTCGACAACGGCTACGACGGGCTCGATGTCGACTACGAGAACCTCGACCCGCGCGACCGGGCGCGCTTCACGGCGTTCCTGCGCGTGCTCGCGATGCGGATGCATGCGGCCGACAAGCGACTCACGATCGCGGTGCCCGCGTACACGAACTGGTTCGCGGAGTGGCGGTCGGCGTACGACCTGAAGGCGATCGGAGGGATCGTCGACGAGGTACGCGTGATGGCCTACGACCAGCACTGGTCGTGCGGCAAGGCCGGGCCGGTGGGCGCAGCCGACTGGGTGGAGCGCGTGGCAGACCATGCCGTGACGCGCGTCGATCCGAGCAAGCTCGTGCTCGGGATCCCGCTCTACTCGTACGACTGGCCGCTGCGGCGGAAGGGATGCGCGCGCAGCCATACGTGGACGGAGCTGCAGCGGCTGCGGCGACCTGCGCAGCGACGCGGCTGGTCGGCCACCGCGCGCACGCCGTGGCTCGCCTACGGGCGCGGCAAGGCCCGGCGGATCGTGTGGTTCGAGAACGCGCTCTCCACCCGCGTGAAGGCACGGATCGCGGACGAGCACGGGATGCGTGGCGTGGCGTTCTGGCGCCTCGGCGGCGAGGACCCCCGCACGTGGGACCTGCTCGCCGAACAGCTCTCCTGACGCGTGCCACACACATGGAAGAGGCGAAGCGGCCGGTCCGGGGACCAGCCGCTTCGTGATGCGGATGAGAGGACTTGAACCTCCACGGGCCGAAGCCCACGGCGACCTGAACGCCGCGCGTCTACCAATTCCGCCACATCCGCGAGATGCGACGCCGGCGATTCCCCGCAGGACCTCGCCGGCATGCTCCGTATCATACACGCCGTGGATGCCCTCGTCACCGTGCACGTGATCGCTGCCGTCGCCCTCGTGGCGTCGGCGGTCATCGTCGGTGCGTGGGGGATCTGGCGGTCCCGCGTGATCGCCCGCCCGGTCTCGTCGCGAGAATCGCGCGCGTTTGCACAGGTGCTGCAACTGTCCCACACGCTCGTGCTGGCGACCGGCCTGCTCGGCATCGCATTGCTCGTCGAGGGCCATCGCGCCCACGACCCGCTGCACGCTCGCGTGTACGGACCGTTCATGGTCGTGGCGATCGTCGCGGCCTACGGATATCGCACCGACAACGCGCGGGCGAACGTGCGCGTATTCGCGATCGCAGGGCTCGTGATCGCGGCGCTCGGCGCGCGGGCGTTCTACACCGCGTGATCGGAACCGGGCGCGTGCCCGCGATCCTGCGTGAACGAATGCGGGTGGGCGGGTAACGAACAGGCATGTCCGATACGCAGCGCAATTTCCTGATCCTCGGGGCCCTCGCCCTGGCCGGCGTGATGTTCAGCGGGGCCTTCGGCACCGGTGCCGGAATTGCGTTCCTGCTCCTGAACGCGGCGTTCGCGGTGCTGATCGTGTGGTTCCTGATCACGCTCTACCAGCGCAACAGCGGCACGATCGCGCTGATGCCCGCCACGCCGCGCCTGGTGATGCAGGCGGCGAGCGCGGGCGTGCTCATCCTCGTGGTGACCGGCATGTTCCACCTGCCGTTCCTGCCGCCACCGTTCGGCTGGAGCGCCGACTACCCCGTCGTCTTCTGGGGGCTCCTGCTCGGCTGCGCGTTCGCCGTGTGGTGGGCGTGGCAGCAGCGCACGTCGCGCTGGTAGCGCCGCCGCTGCGCGCAGTCAGTCGGCGAGCACCGCGGTGCGAACGCCGCCCAGCGAGTCGAGCGCCTCGCGCACGTCCATCCGGATGCACGTGAAGATCGGCGTGTCGCGCTCGGTGTAGGCCGACGCGCGCGACTCGCGCATCTCCATCATCAGGTCGACGAAGTCGTGCACCGAGTCGGTCTCGAACGCGGTCATGAACTCCTGGTCGTCCATGCCGAAGCTGAACGCCGTGTTGAGCTTCACGCCCGGGTAGCGTCGCCCGATCATCGCGTGCTCGCGCATCATGTCGCCGCGCTCCTGCTTGGGCAGCGAGTACCACGGGCGCTGCTTCACGAACGGATACACGATGAAGTACCTGCGGTCGCTCGGGGTGACGTCGATCGGGCGCGGCTTGCGAAAGCCCGCCTGCTCGGCCGAGCGCGTGTACTGCGAGCCCTTGGTGATCGCGGTGTACTGGTATGCCGTCTCCAGGTACGTGCCGAGCACGGTGCCGAGCATGTCGGTCTGCTGCTGCTGCAGCAGGTCCAGGTCGGGCGTGGCACGCCACGTCATGAGGTCCATGTCGGGGCGGATGCCCACGGTCGTGTAGGTGGTGAGCACCATCCGCTCGCCCCACGACTCGAGCAGCTCGGCGAGCTCGGCCTTGTGTGCTTCGCGCTCGGTCTCGGGCAGTCGTCGCCACTCCGGCGTGAGCTTGTAGCAGGACCAGCTCACGAAGTGGCGTGGTGCGTTCTGGCCTTCTTCGTGGAACCCGTGCGGGGTGCGAACCGGGTAGTCGCCGAACTCGGACTCGTCGATCGCGGGGGGAGTGGGAGGAGTGCTGCTCATCGTGCGTTCATGCTGACAGATGCCGGACGAGATCGTCGAAGTCGTCGGGCGACGAGCCGATCTGTTCCGAGACCTGCTCGTTGCTCGGCAGCGAGCCCTGCACGAACAGCTCGCGCAGGAACGGCGCCGCGGCACCCGAGCAGAACCACTCCTCGCCATGCTCGCGACGCAGCCACGCGAGCACCTGCTCGCTCGTGCGCCACGCACGCAGGTAGTCGGCGGCATAGAGCCCGCCGTCCATGTCGCTCGCGAACTGGCTGGTGGGATACGTCATCAGCGTGGCGGCCGACAGCCCCTGCGCGTAACGCGACGGGTTCGCGGGGTCGAGCGGGTTCGCCCAGAACTGCAGCTCGTAGGCAAGCTTCGCGCCATAGCGACGGAACAGCGATGCGTCGACGAACGACGTCTGCGCACAGACCTGCTCGGCCTGCTCACGCGACAGTCCGAAGTGGCGCTCGTGCCACAGCGGCTCGTGCGTGATCCGCTCGACCACGTACGAGTAGATCTCCGTGAGCGCGTTGTCGGGCGACACGTAGCGATGCTCGAACGGCAGGTCTGCGCTCGTGAGCCCGAAGTGCAGCGCATGCCCCGCCTCGTGCAGGAACGCCTGGTAGTCGGTGATGCCGCCGGTCGGGCGCACGACCAGGTGCACCTCCTCGGGCACGCGCACCGGGATCACGCACGCGCGTGGATCCTTCTCCGGCCGGTCCTCCAGGTCCGGCAGGATCGTCGGCAGCTGCTCGAGGTCGAATCCAAGCTCGGCGACGGTGCGGTTGCACACGTCGACCATCCGCTCACGAGTGTAGACGTGGTCCCAGCCGTGCAGCGACCGCATGTACGCCGCGTGCGCGCGCGAGGGGCGCTCCACGTCGCGGTCGAGCAGCACCGGGAACAGCTCCGCCGCCTGCGACGCATACGCGTCCGCGGTGCGTGCCGCCACCTCGTCGACCTGGCCCGAGAACCGAGCCACGTCGATGCCCATTCGCGCCGACGCGATGCCCACCTCGCCGTCGAGCCCGAACACCTGCGAGCGAAGCTCCTGCGAGCGCGCCTCCAGCTCCACGTCGCGCTGCGCGAACTCCTCGTCCGCGCCGCACAGCAGCTCGTAGAGCTGCTCGCGTCGATCGAAGTCCGGCTCGGCCGCGATCGCTGCGCCGATCCCGTTGATCGACATCTCGGTACCGTCGAACGTCGTTCGCCACGCGAGCCGCTCGTTGTAGAGCTCCTGTGCGGCCTCGATCACCTCGGCTGCCGCAACCTGGTCGGCTGCCTCGAACCACAGGCGGTTCATTCGATCTCGCGACACGTCGTCGGTCGCCGCGTCGCGGGCCCGCCCGAGCGCCTCGAGCTGCTCGCTCGTGTACAGGTGCGCGTACTTCGCGTAGATGTCCGCGAACCGCGATTCCGACTGCAGTCCGACCACCACCTTGCGGCCATCGTCCATGGCCTCGATGTGGTGTTCCTGCAGCGCCTTGGCGAAATCGTCGGGGGAGAGCACGGTGGTTTCCATGCGCGGAACCCTACCGCTCGACGAGGCGTCCGGGCCACGCCAGCATGCGGGATCGGGCGAATTGCAACGGGATTGCCACGATCTTGTCACAAACTCTTGACGATTTCCGGCTTGCCGTAGTCTACTTGCATCAGAGACAGTGTTCTAGTGACCCGAGATCCATGCCCCCAGCATCCCCCCACATCTCGGAACTTGGGATCGACCCGCCCCGCGGAAGCGGCGCAGTCGACCATCGAGTTCATCGGCTCCCTGCCAGTGCTGCTGCTGGCGGCGACCTGCTGCGTGCAGGCGCTGCTGCTTGCGCTGGGGGTCGTCTTCGCGCAGTCGGCGGTCGGCCGTGCAGCGCAGGGGCAGGATCGAGCCGACGTGGTCGCGTCGGTTCCACCCGGCTGGCGAGCACACACACGGGTGCATCGGCAGGGACGACGGGTCGTGGTCACGGTGCAGGCACCCGCGCTGCTGCCGGGCACCGGACGCTGGTTGCAGGTATCAGCACGCAGCGAGGCTGCGACATGAGCCGCGAGCGCGCACAGGCGCTCGTCGAAGCCGTGGTGGCGGTCCCCGCATGCATCGCGTGTGCACTCGGCATCGTCGATGCCGGGCTGCTCGTACGTGACCGGATCGCGCTGGCCCAGGCCGCCGATCGCGCGGCGATCGCGCACCTCGATGGTCGCGACGAGGCCGCGGCCGCACGCGCCGCGCTGCCCGAGTCCCTGCAGCACCACATGGAAGTTCAGGTCCGCGACGACGAAGTGGTCGTCGTCGCACGGGCTGAATCGCACCTCGCCGAGCTCGTCGGCCATCCGATCGAGATGCGATCGAGCGTGGAGGTGGCGCGATGAGCCCCGTCCACGTGATCGTCGGCGACGACCCCCGCGCGGAGGCGATGTGGGGCGGCGCGTTCCAGGGCGCGGTCGACCTGTACCGGTTCGACCGCAACGTCGAGGCATTCGAGCGGCTCACCGCGGCACAGGCCCCAATCGACCTGGTCGTGCTCACGCCCGCACAGCGCGGCCCGTTCAACCTCACGCCCGACCAGTTCGTCGCCCGCGTGCTCGAGGGCCCGCTCGCATCGAGCTCGACGCTCCGGAACCTGCACGTGATCGTGGTGGGCAGCGAGCTGCAGCGACATCACCCGCGCGCGATGTCGGTATCGACGCTCGACGCGGCGATCCGGCTCGTGAAGTTCGGCGAGGTCGAGCGCGCTCCGCGACCCGCCCCGATCGCGGCTCCTGCGGCACCCGCCGCGCCCAGCGCACCAGCCACGGCGGGGAGCGGAATCGGCGACCTTCCGTTCTCCGGATCGGTCATCTCGAAGATCTGGGATGCGGGCGACAGCGCCGCGCGACGCGCCGAGCAGGCGGCTCCGGCTGCGCCGGTGCAGCCCGCGCAGGTCAGCCGGCCGGTCGAGGACGCAGGCCACG
>JAGQUL010000145.1 GCA_020438525.1 Thermoleophilia bacterium
TCGGCACCCGGCTCGACGATTCCGGCCTCGGCAAGGAAGCGTGCCGCGACGCGGATGCCGTTGCCGCACATCTCCGCCATCGAGCCGTCGGCGTTGTGGATGAGCATCCGAGCGTCGGCGTCGTCGCTCGGGCCGAGCACGAGGATGCCGTCGCCGCCCACGCCGAAGTTCCGGTCGCAGGCCGCCACGACCGCCTCCTCGGCGATCTTCGGGCGCCCGTCGTCCCACTCGTCGATGAACGCCATGCCCTCGTCGCGCGCTGACCGCAGGTCGTCCTCGGTCACGATCAGGAAGTCATTGCCGATGCCGTGCCACTTGGTGAATCGCATGCGTCGATCCTATCCGCACGCACGCGACCGAATCGTCGGATACGTCAGATTTCGGCGTTCGCGGACGAATGCGTGATTCGCCGGTCGACGATCGGGTCGCTGCGGAGCAGGTCGACTGCCTCGCGCATTCGGCCGTCGTACACGTGTGGGTCGGGGCGGCCTCGCAGCACCGCGCCCGACAGCGCGTTGACGCCCGCGCGAACGCAGTAGCGCGGGTCCGACCTGACCACGCGCAGCGCGGAGCGCACGCCGGAGAGCTGTCCCGACGTGAGCCGAGCGAGCGTGTCGAGCACCGCCTCGTCGGGCGCGTTCACGACGCGGGGGACCGTGTCACGAGCATTGTTGATCTCGACGATCTGCGCTGCGCCGGCTCGCGCCTGGTCGATCGACGGATAGTGGGTGCGAGCGATTCCGGGGTGGCCCAGCAGCACCGCTCGATCGACGACGCCGGCGCGTGCGGGGTCGGTCAGCACCTCGCCGATGATCCACGCACCCTGACTCTCGCCGACGAGCATCACACGGCGCGCGCCGGCCGAGTCGGCCAGCGAGTCGAGCACCGTTCGCAGCGCGGCCGCACCCGTGGGGGCGCTGCTGCGAAAGTCCCAGGTCGCCGGGTAGTCGACCATCACGACGGACGCGTCCCCGCCGAAGCCACGTGCGACTTCGTCCTGCAGCGAATCGGGGACGGCGTGTGTGGACGTGCCGGGCACGTACACCACGAGCGGTGCGGAGTCGGACGGGTCGATCAGCGACAGCGCTGCATCGGCGCCGCGCCTGGCCGCGGCACCGTCGATCGTCCACCTTCCCCCGGCCGCCGTGCGGCACAGGGACATCACGTCGCCGCCCGAACCGACCACGAACCGTTCCTCCCCGTCTCCGGTATGTCGACGGGTCAGGCCTGGTCGTTGCAGAGCACGGCGTTCGCGATCCGTTCGACGTCGGCATCGGTCGCGTCGATGAACTCGATCCCCGGCCAGCGACGCGCCCACGTGTCCTGGCGCTTGGCGTACTGCCGTGTACGAGTGGCCATGCGATCGATCGCGGTGGCGCGCGACCAGTCGCCGCGCAGCACGCCCAGGCAGTCCTCGAGACCGTGCAGCTTGCGAGCAGTCGTCGAGAACACCTCGTCGGCGCGTCGGCCGTCGGGACCGGCGAGCGTGGCGACCTCGTCGAGCAGTCCGGAACGGAACATCTGCTCGGTACGCCGATCGATCCGCTCGCGGATCACCGCGCGG
>JAGQUL010000146.1 GCA_020438525.1 Thermoleophilia bacterium
TCTCGGCCTCGTCGCGCATGCCGCCGAGCGACATGCGAACGAAGCGTCGCCCGAGCGCGTCCGCGATCGACTCGCCGATCGACGTCTTGCCCGTGCCGGGCGGGCCGACCAGTGTCAGGATCGCGCCGCTGCGCGGGTCGGCGTCGATCTCGCGCTCGATCCGCAGCTTGCGCACGCTCAGGTGCTCGACGATGCGATCCTTCACGTCGCCCAGTCCGGCGTGCTGCTCGTCGAGCACGCGGCGTGCGTCGCCCACGTCGAGGTTGTCCTGCGATCGTTCGCCCCACGGCACGGCGAGCAGCCAGTCCAGGTAGGACCGGATCGTCTGCGCCTCCATGCCACCCTCGCCCATGCGGTCGAGTCGTCCGAGCTCGCGCTCGAACTGCTCGCGCACTGCCTCCGGCATGCCCGACTCATCGACCTGGCGTCGATACTCGTCGACCACCGATGCCTCGTCGTCGCCCAGCTCCTTGCGGATCGAGTCGAGCTGCTTGCGCAGGAAGAAGTCACGCTGCTGCTTCTGCGTCTCGTCCTGGATGTCGTCGCGGATCCGTCGTCGAACCTGGAGCTCGGCGAGCACCTCGCGCTGGAACGCGATCGCGAGCCCGAGTCGTGTCTCCACGTCGAGCTCCTCGAGGATCTGCACCTTCTGGTCGTGGCGCAGGTCGGGGGAGTACGCCGCGGTGTCGGCGAGCGCGCCGGCATCGGTGATCGACCGAACGAACTGCGACACGCGTTCGTCGAGGTTGCGGATCGCGATGATCTCCTCGACCACCGCCCGGTACTCGCGCTCTGCCGCCGCGGTGCGTGCCCGCGGGGGCAGCTCGTCGGGATGCTCCTCGACGGGAACGTAGAGCCGGCCGTCGGAGCCGGTGCGGGCGACGCCCGGAATGCCTCGCGAGTGCCCCTGCAGCACCGCGGCGGCGCCCATCCGCCGCGGCAGCTCGGTGACCTCGATCACCTCGGCGACGGTTCCGATGGTGGCGTACTCGCCGTCGGCGCTGCGCGGTACGAGCAGCACGCGCTCGCCCGCGGCGACGTTCTCGAGCGGGAGCGACACGGTCATCGCCGGGAACACCACGGTGTCGTCGACGGGGACGAGCAGCAGCTCCGTAGTCGTGGATTCGGTTGCCATGGATAACACCTCCGTGTATTGGCACTCGTTCCATGAGAGTGCCAGCCGCGTCACGGTAGCGCATGGTCCTTGCGGTCGCAACTACATGCCGCTTCTTGGCGCACACGTTGTATTCCCTGTTGGTTCGTGGTGAGGCCCCGCCTCAGCGCGCAGCGAGCGATGCGATGAATCGCTCGACGTATCGGTCTGCGAGCGCGAACGTCCCGGGCTCGAGCGCTTCGCAGTAGCAGGCGCCGAGCATCATCGAGATCCACATCCAGGCGACGTACGCGGGATCGACGTCGCGCGCCACTGATCCCTGCTCGATGCCGCGCTCGACGAAGTCGATGATCTGCCGCTTCGTTCGGACGTCCAGCTCGGCCAGGGTCGCGCGCACCTCGTCGTCGTCGCTCAACGACACGGCGAGCATCCTGAGGCGCATCAGCTGCTGGAAGGCCGGGTCTGGCAGCTGCTCGCGGATCACCGTCAGCGCCTGGCGCACGGCGTCGGTCGACGGGTCTGAATCGAGAACTTCCTCGAACCAGGCCTGGAAGCCTGCGATCGAGTCGCGCAGCGCCGACAGGAACAGGTCGTGCTTGCCGGCGAAGTGCTTGTAGAGCATCGGTTCGCTGCACCCGGCGAGCTCGGCGATCGCGCTCGTGCTCGCGCCATGGTATCCGACGCGCGCGAACTCGCTGCGCGCTGCCCTGAGGATCCGGTCGCGCCGCTCCGGGGCCGTGAGTCGACCGTTGCCTGCGCGAGCGGTGGCCGGGTCGTTCGGCGTGTTGGTTGTTTCGCTGTCAACCATGTACGGCGATCGTAGTCCCATGGCACCGCCGGTGTGAACCAAGGAGGGGCAGGAATCGACGGACTCCGGGTGGCGTGGCAGGATGGACGGGTGATTCGACCCATCGCAATCCTGTGTTCTGCCATCCTCGTGGCGCTCGTCGCCGCTGTTCCCGCATGGTCCCACGGCTCTGCGAACACCGATTTCGAGACCAAGATCCTGTCGATCGAGCCGTCCGGCCTGCCCGTCGACGTGCGCATCGTGGGCGGCGATCAGGTCCGGTTCGAGAACCAGGGCGACCAGGAGCTCGTCCTGTGCGGCTACGAGCCCGGCGAGTGCGAGCAGTGGGTGCGGATCGGCCCGAAGGGCGTGTTCGTCGACCACGACGCCCGCTCGTACTTCGCGAACGTCGACGCGACGGAGTACGGCGAGGTGCCCGACGACGCCGGGAGCAATCCCGACTGGCAGCGCGTACGCGAGCGTCCGGCGTTCTACACCTACCACGACCACCGCGTGCACTGGATGGGCCTGTCGCTGCCACCGAACGTCGACCAGTCCAAGGGCGGGCGACAGACGATCTTCGAGTCGGCGCTCAAGTTCCGGTACGGCACCACCGACGGCACCGTCCGGACGCGGCTCGACTACGTCGGCGGAGCACCGTGGGCGAAGCGGCACGCGGAGCAGCTGATCGTGGGATTCGGGGTCGTGGCGATGCTCGTCGTGTTCGTGCTCGACGCGCGCCGGCGCCGTCGTCTCTCGGGTGGCACGGCGCAGGTCGCGGAGTAGCGCCCTGCGGGCCCGGGTAGGCCGCCGCACATGGACGCACACGCCAGGATCGCAGGCACCGACACCGACCTGGGCGCGCTGGTCGCGCGAATCGACTCGCTCGAGCGGCGCATCGCCGCACTCGAGGGCGCTGCTGCGGCGCCGTCGCGCCGCAGCAGCGGCGGATCATCGGGCTCAGGGGCCGCGCTCGACCTGTCGGCGGCCCGGTGGACGACGACGTACGAGGTCGCGCAGCTCGAGCCTGCCGACTCGTGGATCGAGCTGCATGAGCCGTCGGCGCGGCCGCACCTGCAGCGCATGCTGCGTGCG
>JAGQUL010000147.1 GCA_020438525.1 Thermoleophilia bacterium
CCACCGCCGCCGCCTCCGCCACCGCCGAAGCCGCCGCCACCACCGCTGCCGCCCGACGACGGCTCGGGCGCGCGCGCAGCGATGCCGGAGGAGAACGTGTGGAACGTGTACACCTGCATCGCACCGAGCGTCGCGGCGTCAGGATCCATCTCGATCCCTTCGGGACGCACTGCCGACAGGATGTCGTCGGCGCACCCGAACGCGATCGCGTACACGAGGTGGCGCTCCCACAGCTCGATAGACGCTGTCTGCTCGTCGCCCATGTCGCCGTACGCCTCCAGGAAGTCGCGATAGGCGGTCCACTGCGCGGCCTCGCGGCGCGCGTGCGGGAAGTAGCGGTACTGGATCTGGCGCGAGCTGTAGAAGGCGACGAGCACGACCCACATGCCGGCCGCGCCGCTCAGCATGTACGAGCCGACCTGCTCCAGCACGCGCGGATCGGAGCCGACCTTCCACGCGAGGTCCTGCCACGCCATGAACGCGATGCCGAGCGCGCCCGCGAGGAATCCGATCACCGCCGGAACCGTGATCCATGCGGTTCGAGCACGGATGATCCACGCGCTCTTGTTCACCGCCGACGCGACCTGCTTCTCGAACTGCGACTGCTTGCCGCTGACCTTCCTGGAGAGCGACAGGCTCTTCTTGAGCTTGCCGCGGAACGCACCCATCGCGACCGAGCCGTCCTTGACGATCAGGTCGACCAGCTCCATCGCCGTCTGCTCGTAGTCGGCCAGCTCGAGCCCCTCGCGATCGCCTTTCGAGAGCGCGATGTCGACCCGCGCGCCACGCGCCTTCGACTGCGCCGGCACCGTCTTGTACGCATCACGACGAACCAGGTCGAACACCGTCGCGACGAGCGCCGTGGGTCGTGCCTCCCTGTCCTGCTCGACCAGCGACACCGCGAGCGCCGGCGGCAGGTCGCCCGGCGGATCGCCGAGCAGGCGCGGCACGTCGTCGGGCCACGGATCCTCGCGCAGCACGCGCTTCCACGCGATCGTCGCGCACACCCCGGCGATCACCACGCCGACGAGCGCGGCGAGCAGCGCCCACGTCCACGGCTCGTGCGAATCGATCCGCTCCAGACGATCGGCGCTCGCGTCGTTGCTCGCCTCGGCATCGCGCGCATCGGCCTGCAGCGACTCGAGCGAGTCGGGGCTCTTCGGCAGCGACTCGACCATGATGCCCGAGCGCTCCGCCCCGACCGTCACCAGCGCGTCGACCCGCTCGTGGCTGGTCAGGTCGCGCGCGTTCACCACGACCGACGTCGACGATTCCTCTGCCGCGCCTCGCTCGACCACCGTCGACGTGGTGCGACCGGCGCCCCGCGCCGCCGCGATCACGTCGACGTCCTGCTTCGTTGCCGACGCGCCCTGCGGCAGCGTCAGCGTCGCGATCAGCGAGCCGAGCGCGGCATTCCACTCGCCGCCCCACGGAACCAGGTTGATCACGATCGGATCGCCCGCGTTCCCTGTCGAGCGCACCCATCCGCGGGCGCGGTACGCCACCACGAACTCGCGCAGTCCGCCGAGCACGGAGTAGTGCCACACCACGCGTTCGACCGATTCCGTGGTCGGGGCCTGGCCGGTCGGATCCGTCACGGTGACCGTGCCGAACGTGCCGGGCGTGCCGCTCGAACCGAGCGCCGTGTTCGCACCGGGCATGTACGGCTTCGTGCCGCTCGGGCAGCGCGAGCCCGACCCGGCACCCGACCCCACGTCGCGATCCTTGGCCTGCTCGGGCACCGCTGCGTAGTAGGCGTCGAGCACCTGCTCGGCCACATCGGGCGGAAGCGACGACACGTCGGGTGGACTGAACGTCGTCGTCCCCGCTCCGAGGTTGGTGTCCACCTGCACCGAGCTGCCGCCGAGCGGATCACACACCACGACCTGGTCGATCTGGTCGCCCGCGCGCATCGGGATGTCGCGATACGCGCCGTGGAACACGCCGTTGAAGTCGAACGTGATCCGCTCGACCACGTCCACCGAGCCGTCCGGTCGCACGTGCATCGAGACGTTCGAGGCCGGCAGGCCGTAGTCGCGCGTGTCGACGCTCACCCGATCAGGTGCACGAGCGAGCAGGGAGACGACGACCGCCGCGCCCACCGCGACCGCGATCACCGCGAGCGCAGCCAGCGCGCGCGGAATCGCGCCACGGGGAATCAGGTGGCGCGGCCCGGTTCGGAAGTTGATCGGCGAGGACGGCATCGCGCAGCGACCCTACCGGGTCGGCGCGTCGCCGGTCAGGGAGCGTCGGCCGCGCGCGGCTCGACGGTGAGCCCGTATCCGACGTGTCGCATCACCGGCGGATCGAGCAGGTTGGCGAGGCCGCGCAGCGCATCGGCGACCGCGCTCGGCGACGAGTCGTGGACGCCCGAGCCGTCGATCGCCGTGCCGAGTGCACGGGCGATCGCAAGCATCAGCCTGAGGTGGTCACCACGCGCCGTGGCACCATCGACCGGAGCGTCGCTGAATGGCGGCGTATCGAACGAGCTTCCCGGTCCACCCGGCGGATTCCACTCGCCCTCGAAGCCCGGCGGGCCCTCCGGCGGCACGTCGGTCGGCGGCATCGCGATGCGATCGTTGATCCCCCACAGCGCGCCAGGCGGCGGGTCGTGGATGATCCCGGCATCGGCTCCGCCGATCGTCGCCGGCTGGTAGTACGACATGCGGGCAGCACCCGTGATCGGATCCATCTGATTTCCCCCCCAGGAAACGTGAGCCGCGCGCACCGCCCCCCGCGGCACACGTCGTTCTCCCGCGTATCGATCACCACCACGGATTCGTTCCAGCGTCGGCCGGACGGTCGGCGCGGGAGCTCAGCGGTGGTGTCGCGCCAGCGCCGCGCCGCGCGATACGCGAATGCGCCGCTGGTAGTGCGCCGCATCCCGAACGACGATCGCGAACGCCACTCGTCGCGGCGATCCGCGACGCACGCCCGCGAGCACGATCCGGCCGCCGTTCACCGCACAGCGCACGCGACGACCCTGCACCGTCGCCGTGCACGTCGTTGCGGACACGTCCTGCACGTGTGCCACCAGCCGCCAGCGGTAGCGTCGATGCGCGATCCGCCGCGCCCACGCCGACTGAACTCGCACGAGCGGGCGCGCGCTGTCGGCACCCGCGGTGTCGAGCGCGATCCGTCGCGTCACGACCTTGGCTGCCGCCGGAGCCCACGCACCGACCAGCTGGATCGTCGCCTCGTACGACATCCCCGGCCTGAGCGGCTGCTCCGGCACGAAGTACCCGCCGCCGGCCGGCACCGGGCACGAACTCGAAGCGAGGTGGTCGCGCTGGATGGTGCGGTAGTCGTCCCACCAGCGCAGCTTCACCGACCGCCCATACGCGTCGACCATGCGCACGTTCATGAACCGGATCGCGTTGCACGCCGTGGGGTTGCCGAACCCGCCCGCGTACACGAGCACGTACGGGCCGGTGACCTGCGCGCGCGGCAGGCCGACCTGCTCGTTCGGGTTGGGCGTCTCCTTGTGCGTGTCCTCGCTCACCGGAACGCCGCCGTGGATCGGCGGGCCCACGTACACCCTGTCGCGCCCGCGCGCAGAGTCGAACACGTCCACGTCGGTCCTGGCATCGGGGGCCTGCGTCCACATGCACGCGTAGTTGGAGTCGGCGGCGTAGCCCGATCGCACGAGCGCGGGGTGGAGCACCTGGTACAGGTGCAGCGGCGCCCCGCGCAGCCAGTGCACGGTATCGCCCGAGGTCTGCGGCACCAGCGCGGTCGACGCGTGCAGCACGGAGTTGAGCGCGGCGTCGTTGCCGGCGACCGAGTAGCCCGGGCTCGCGGGATCCTCGGTGTGTGACACCGTCGCGTTGGTGCGCATCCACGCGACGTGCGCGGCGCAGTCGGCGGCCAGCGACTCGTCGTTGGTGATCGCCGGCACGCCCATCCGCGCGCGCAGCTCGTTGACCGCGCCGATCCCGTCGCTCGACGTGGTGGCGCCGGCGGCGGCGGGCAGGGATGCGCTCGCGGTGAGCGCCAGGGCGAGCAGGGCGACGACGACCAGGGCGGTGCTGCGAGTGCATCGGCGATCCATCATGCGCGCAATCGTGTCACACGGACGAGGACGTATGTACGTAACCCGCGCTATCCGCGGGTTCTGTACATACGTCTCGTCCAATCAGCGAGGGGGGGTGGGTTGGCCAGGGCGGGGTGGGTGGGCCGACGCGGGGTGGGTGGGCCGACGCGCGCACGTGCGAGATTCGGTGCCGGTCCGCCCGCGCTGCTATCCTCGTCGGACGCCCCCGGTCTGCCCGGCCTGAGCCGATCGGGATGTGATGCGCCGAGAGAAGGAGCAGGCATGGGAAAGACGCTGATCGTTGCCGAGAAGCCGAGCGTTGGACGCGACCTGTCCGATGCATTGCCCGGCAAGTTCGAGAAGAAGGAAGGCTTCTTCGAGAGCGAGGATCACGTCATCACCTGGGCGGTCGGCCACCTCGTCGAGCTCGCCGAGCCCGAGGACTACGACCCCTCGCTCAAGAAGTGGCGCGTCAAGGACCTGCCGATCATCCCGGGCAAGAACGGGGTCGAGAACTTCAAGCTGCGCGCCCGCTCCGGCGACTCCGAGAAGCAGCTCAAGGTGATCCACCGGCTCGCGCGGCGCGACGACGTCGACCGCATCGTCAACGCATGCGACGCCGGTCGCGAAGGTGAGCTCATCTTCGCGTACACGATGGACCTGTCGGGCGTCGACAAGCCCGTCGACCGCCTCTGGATCTCGTCGATGACCAAGAAGGCGATCAAGGAAGGCTTCGAGCACCTGCGCCCCGGCAAGGACATGGCGCACCTCGAGTCCTCCGCACGCTCGCGCTCGGAGGCCGACTGGCTCGTCGGCATGAACGCCACGCGCGCAGCCACGATCCGCGGGCGCAGCGCGTTCGGCGGCGTGGTGTCGATCGGGCGCGTGCAGACCCCGACGCTCGGCATCCTCGCCGCCCGCGAGCAGCTGATCGCCGACTTCGTGCCCGAGACCTACTTCCTGATCAAGGGCGACTTCGCGACCGTCGACCCGGCCGGACGCACGTACTCCGGCATGTGGTTCGACCCGTCCAAGCCGAAGAGCGACAAGCGCTCGACCTGGGCCGGCACGAAGGAAGAGGCCGAAGCCCGGATCGCCAAGGTCCGCGGCAAGCGCGGCACCGTGTCGTCGCTCGAGATCAAGAAGCGCTCGGTCCGCCCGGAGCTGCTCTACGACCTCACGTCGCTGCAGCGCGACGCCAACCGCCGCTTCGGCTACAGCGCGCGCCGAACGCTCGGGCTCGCGCAGTCGCTGTACGAGCAGCACAAGGTGCTCACCTATCCGCGTACCAACAGCCGCTTCCTGACCACCGACATGGTGCCGGAGCTGCAGGCGCGCGCCGCGAACTTCGAGAGCCTGCCGCTGTACGCGGAGGCCGCGGCGTTCGTGAAGAACCTCGCGCAGCTGCCGCTCGAGCGCGTGGTCGACGACTCGAAGGTCGACGACCATCACGCGATCATCCCCACCGAGCAGGTGGCCGACCTGTCGCGGCTGAAGGACGACGAGCGCCGGGTCTACGACCTGGTCGTGCGCCGCTTCCTCGCCGCGTTCCACCCGATCGCCAAGCACGAGGACACCACCGTGGTGACCGAGGTCGAGGGCGAGCACTTCCGCACCAAGGGCAGCGTGCTCGTCGAGCCCGGCTGGCGCGCGGTGTAC
>JAGQUL010000148.1 GCA_020438525.1 Thermoleophilia bacterium
CCCGCGCGCGTGGCGTGGCGCGTGCCGCGCGGTGCGCGTCGCGGCGAGCGCCCGCGCCTGGAGCGGGTCGAGGTGGTGCTCGACACGTGGTGCGTCGACGATGCGTGGTGGAGCGAACGCCCCGTGCGCCGGATCTACCACGAGCTGCAGCTGGAGGGCGGAACGCGGCTCGTGGTCAGCTGGGACATGGTCGAGCAGCGCTGGCTCGTGCAGCGGTGAGCGGGCAGCTGGTCTCGGTGCGTGGGGGATGCGTGGCGCGTGGCTCCGGATCGGTGAGGTGCGTGTGCGCGGTAACCGTCGGGACGTGTCTGCGCGGGCGGGCGCGGGTACGGCCCGGTCGATGGCCGAACCTGCTGCATCGAACATGGGTGACGACGACCAGCTGACGAGCGACGATCCGGTCGTGGTGCTGCTGGTGGGAACGTCGCACCTCGCACAGTCGGTGGCGCAGCTGCTCGCGGGATACGACGTGGAGCTCGTTCGACCCGGCAGCGTCGGCAGCGGCGACCGGATCGACGTGGCGATGTTCTGCGACGACGACGACGTCGGCAACATCGCCGCTGCCCTGGAGCTGCGCGAGTACGCCCCGAGCGTCCGGATCGTGCTCCGTTCCTTCAACTCGCGCGTGCGCGAGCGCCTGCCCGAGCTGCTCGGCGACTGTCGCGTGCTCAGCGCCTCGCGCACTGCTGCACCCGAGCTCTGCAATCTCGCAGTGGGCGAGGGTGGACCCGAATCCGGCCCGGCCAGGCGCTCGTGGATCGTGCGCGGCCTCGACCGAATGCGCGGCAGCCACGCATCGGCCGTGGCGCGCCAGCTGCTGCGCCGACCGCTCTTTCGCTGGATGGTCGGGATCATGCTGGCGCTGATCGTGCTGCAGGCCTGGATCGCGCACGAGGCGTTCGGCTACGACGCGCTTCGCTCGATCCACGCAGGCGTTGCCGCGATCGTCACGCTCGGGTTCGCCGACGAAGGGTTGATCGGTCCGACGCTTGCCGACGAGCCCGCGTGGGTGCAGGTCGGATCGGTCTTCTCGATGCTCATCGATGTGGTGCTGATCACGGTGCTGCTCGGCCTCGTCGCCGACGCGCTCGTCTCCGAGCGCTTTGCCCGGGTGTTCGGCGGCTCCGCGCGCCGGATGCGCGGGCACGTCGTGGTGGCGGGGCTCGGCACCGTCGGTTACCGGGTCGTGCGCGAGCTCACCCGCCGCGGCTACCGCGTCGCCGCGATCGAGGCCGACGAGGACGGCGCATTCGTCAACGGCGCCCGTGGAGTCGGCGCGCACGTCACCATCGCCGACGTGCGCCAGGAAGAGGAGTTCGCAGCGCTTGCCGTGGACCGTGCCGTGGCGTTCCTCGCGCTGACCGACGACGACGCCGCCAACCTCGAGGCCGCATTCACGAGCATGGCGATCGCCCCAGAGGTGCCGGTGGTCGTCCGATGCTTCGATTCCGCGCTCGCCGAACGCCTCGAGGCGATCGACGGGATCGCCGCCTCGCGCTCGGTGGGCCGGCTCGCCGCCCCGCACTTCGTCGCCGCAGCCCTCGAGTCCTGACACGCACCGCGCCAGCCGCCCCTGCTTGGCCCGCCTCGTCGGCCAGTCCCCGCGCGGGCCCGCCGCCGCCTCAGCCCCCGCCCCCGGCCCCCTCGCCGACCGGGACTGGTTCGATTGACTGTCGCTGGGCGACAGTTTCCCGAACCAGTTCCGCTGGGTGCGGGAATCTCGGCCGCGGTGACGCGGCGTGCGGGGGCAGCAGGCCGTGGGATGGTGGGGGAGGCGTGCCTGTCTTTACAAAATCTTCATAACGGCACGGGGTCGCGGTGCAATGTGGTTGTCGACAGGGCGCGCAGGGAGCGCGCCGATCGACCAAGGACGAGCGACCATGACGAGCCTGCATCCCGCACTCCGCACCAGCTTCGACGCGACCAGCGTTGCGCCGCGCACCGCATTCGCGGAGTTCTCGCGCTCGCTGACCGAGATCGCGATGGTCGAGCACGCGCCGATCGAGCACGCGCCGATCGACGCACCCTCGAGCGACGAAGCGATGGACGAGGGCGAGCATGCGCGCCTCGTGGTGGCGCTCGACGCCGTGGCCGACCATCTGCAGGACGCCAACGACCAGCTCGGCCACCGTGCAAGCGGCCTGTCGATGGCAGCTGCCGCACGCTGCCTTGCAGATGCCTTGCCGGCGCTCACCCGGGCTACCGCACGTGGTGGCGCCGACACCGATCCGATCCCGGTGCCGGTCCGTGCGGCTCGAACCCAGCTGCGCGACGCCGACCTCGCGCTCGGCGAACTCTCGCGAACGATGCTCGGAATCGTCCCGCCGAACCCGAGCGAGCAGGCCGCACTCGACCTCCAGCTGTGCCGCTGGGTCGACGCGGCGCGACTGCTCGCGACCTGGATCGACGAGGTCATGGCACGGTGAGCCTCGGCGCGGCTCAAGCACTCGGCTCGAGGCTCCGATACGTCCGGGGTCGAACGATCGACGCCCCTGCGATGAGCCACGCCCGCTCACACTCACGCCTTCGCCGCATGCTGCGCCGCCGTCCCGGCGGCGCGCAGCGCGTGCACGAGGACGACCTCGGCGACGTGTACGAGCTCGTCGAGGCGGCGCGCGCCGGCGATCGCAGCGCGCTCGGCGAGCTGTTCGACGCGTTCCATGCGCGCATCTATCGGTTCGCCCGCGTTCGCTGCGCAACGGTCGAAGATGCGGAGGACGTGGTGGCGGAGACGTTCGTCGCCGCGTGGAAGAGCATCGAGCGCTTCGAGTGGACCGGCGCACCGTTCGCGGCATGGCTGTTCGCGATCGCGCGATCACAGGTCGCCGGCCACCACCGCCACGCCGCATCGCGCCCGCAGGCAGAGTCCGGCGGAGACGAGCGAGTGGTCGAGCTCGAGTCCGGTGTCGACGAGTCGGCGGGCGTGGAGCAGCGAATGCTCGTAGACGCATACCTGGCCGAGCTGCCCGAGCGGCAGCGCACGATCGTCACGATGCGCTTCTACGGGGGGCTCGACGCCGGCGAGATCGGTGCAGCGCTCGGAATGAGCGCCGCAGCGGTACGCCAGCAGCAGCTCAAGGCGCTGGAGAAGATGGCGATGAAGATGCGACGGGAGCAGGTGGCATGAGCAGGCGCCACGACATCGCAGGCATTTCGAACGCGCTCGACGACATGGTCGACGAGCTGCAGCATGGACCGGCGGGCCACGCCGACACCGTGGCACACCTGCACGCCGTGCCGGACGAGCTCGCCGACGCCGCACAGCTGCTGCAGGCCGACGCCGACGGCACCGGCCACGTGCCACGAGACGTGGCATCGCTGCGCCGACGCGTGCTCGACGACGCGGCGGCCTACGATCGCCGCCATCGCCGCAAGCGGCTGCCACGCCGCGCGCGAGCATTCGGCCGCGTCGGCATGGCGCGGCGGGTGCTCGTTCCCACGATCTGTGCGATGTGCGCGTTCGGCGGAGCGACGGCCCTGGCACACACCGATACCGGCGCCGGGCAGGCGGTGCGGACCGCTGCACGCACGCTGAACATCCCGGCACCCGCAGATCCGCATCCGGCGCGTCCGCCGCGACCGACGCGCGACGACCGAACGGGCCACAACGCCGGCCAGCACACCGGCTCGACCGCCGGCGCCGCGACCGACGGTAACGACGGCACCGGAAGCGACCACATCGAACCGAGTGCGCCGGTCGGGCAGCAGCCGGGCGTTGACGGGCAGCAGCCAGGCATCGACGGTCAGCAGCCGCGACCGGGTATCAAGCCGAAGCCACCGCTCGACGCCGACGGAAACCCTATCGACCAGCCCCGTCCGGGCGACTGCATCGGTGACTGCCCGCGACCGCCGGCCGATGGTCAGCAGCCAAAGCCGCCGATGCAGGACGGCCAGCAGCCGCCGCGCCAGCCCGAGCCGTCGCGCCCACAGGGCCAGCAGCCGCGGCCGCCCCAGCGCCCGAAGCCACCCCCCTCCGATGGTCAGCAGCAGCCGCCGCAGCCGCAGGGTCCCGCCCCGGCCCCGCAGCTGCAGGATCCCGCACCCACACCCGCTGGGTGATTCGGTCGTCCACTCATCCGCGCTCGACCGACCAGGCGTTCACACATTGCTGACAAACGCCTGAGGAACCCTTCATAACGCGAGACGTGCTCGCCGCGATGTCCCCCTCGTAACCACAACGCGCCGCGACGAGGCGGCAACGAAGGGGAGACCACCATGAAGCGAGTTCGACGCAGCGACGTGATCCGCACGATCTTCTCGGTCGCATCGATCGCAGCGCTGACCGCCCTTGCGCCGGCGCATGCCGACGCCCGGTCGGCTGCCGCCGATCGCAACCACGACCGGATCCCGGATCGCTGGGAGATCCGGCACCACCTGTCGCTCAAGCACAAGCAGACGTTCGCCAACCAGGACCGCGACGAGCTGTTCAACCTGTTCGAGCTGCGCGCCGGCACCGATCCGCGCAAGGCCGATACCGACGGAGACGGGATCCTCGACGGTCAGGAGGATCCGGACGGAGACGGTCTCACCAACATGCAGGAGCAGTACCTGCACACCAACCCGCGAAGGGCCGACTCCGATCGCAACGGGACGAAGGACGGCGACGAGGACAAGGACTCCGACGGCGCAGCGAACGCCGACGAGTTCGCGGACGAGACCGACCCCATGAGCGCCTGCACCGGTGACGCACGCCTCGGCTTCGAGCTGCGCACGGAGCACAAGCTGCGTATCCACTTCCGCTCGGTGCGCCGCTGGTACGACGACGCCACCTGGTTCGACGGCAAGGTCGACGACGACTGCGGCAGCTCCGACGACGAGTGCACCGACGAGCCGATCGACCTGCTGTTCGACGGCTCCGGCGACGAAGCCGCGGCCGACGATGGCGCGGGCACGGACGGCTCGGCCGGTGGTGAGGACTGCCCGATCGACGACGGCGGCGACGAGGGCGACGACATGGGCGGTGACGGCATGGACCCGGAGACCGATGGTGGGTCCGAGGGTGGCATGGGTGGCGGCGGTCGCCCCGCGCCGAGCCCTGACGGCGGCACCTTCAGCTGACACGACGTTCAACGACGACGACCCCAAGCGCGAGGCCCGGGCGGCGACCCCTCCACGCCGACCGGGCCTCGCAGCGATTCGCGGACAATCGACTTCTACCGGGAGCTCGGCGACCAGCGCGTCGAGATCGCGATGCTCCGCACCACCGACGGTCATGGGTGCCTCGAGCTCTCGCGGTTCATCGAGCCGGCCGTCGTCGACGACCACCGCACGGCGCCGGTCAACGCGCTCGGCCGCCTGCGCGTGATGTTCCGCGTCGATGACCTCGACGACATCGGGCTCGCGCAGGCGCTACGCTGACGCGTCGGCCATGCACCGAGCCTCAGGGCGATCACGCCCCCAGGTCGAGCACGTCCTCGAGTGCGGCATCGACGGCGCGTATCTCGTCGAGCGTGAGGTGGCCAGCCTGTCGCTTCAGGTAGCTGGCATCCACCGCGCCGACCTGTTCGCACAGCACGTGAGTCGGCGTGCCCTCGACCGTGATCGTCGGGCGGAAGCTGGTTGGGCGTACTGCCGTTGACGTGGGGCAGACGATGGTCGTCGACGTGCCGAGCGTCTTGTCGGACTGCACGACCACTGCGAAGCGCCGACCGTGTTGTACATGGCCTCGGCCCGTGGGCAGGGTCAGTTCGAACACGTCACCACGGACCACGCAGTTCCTCCATCATCCGTGCGACGGCAAGGGATTCGGCCACGTCTTCCGGGTCAGCCATGATCGCGGCGACCTCCGCGGCCAACCCCGATCGGCGACGCTCGCGCGCCTCGGCCTCGGCGATCGCCTGACGGATCGCCTCGACCTTGGAGATGCCGCGTCGGCGCGCCAGCAGCTCGACCTGACGATGGCTCTCCTCGCTCAGGCGCAGCGACATGGGTGGTCGTCGTTTCGATGCCATGGTCCCAATGTAGCGCATTTCGAGCTACCACCCATCAAGCCGATCGAACATACGTTCGATACACTGTGGATGATGGCACCGCGATCGGACACGAGCGACTATGTCGAGCTGCACGCGCACAGCGCGTTCTCGTTCGGCGACGGCGCGAGCCAGCCGGACGAGCTCGCAGCGGCCCTGGCCGAGCACGGCTACACGCACGCCGCGGTCACCGACCACGACAACCTCTGCGGCGCGCTCGAGTTCGCGCAGGCCGCCAAGGACACCGGCGTGCGCGCGATCACTGGAGCGGAGGTCACCGTCGAGGACGCTGCCGGGCGCCTGCGCCACTGCACGCTGCTCGCGCGCACGGGGGAGGGCTACGCCAACCTCTGC
>JAGQUL010000149.1:0-29660 GCA_020438525.1 Thermoleophilia bacterium
TCGTCGCCGGCGAGCGCAGCAGCGCGTCGCGGTGCGCGCCGTCCCACACCGCCTCCACGAGCGCGCGCAGCTCGTCGTGCATCAGCTCGCTCGCCAGGAAGTCGAGCTCGCCGGCGAGGTCCGCCACGTCACGTCGGCCCTCGGGGATGAACGACTGCGCCGCGACCACCTGGTCGTCGTCGCCCACCTTGTCGATGCGCCGGATGTCGAGCTGCAGCGTGTCGCGGTAGCTCGAGCCGCGACCGATCGCCCGCACCCGATCGCCCTCGCGGACGTTGCGGTCGAACCAGTCGGCGTTCTTCCAGACGCGACCCTCGATCGACCCGGTCGAGTCGGTGAGCTCGAGCACGAGGTACGGATCGCCGTTGCGGTCGTGCCGGCGCTGCTTGCGCGCCACCGCGTAGACGCCCTCGACGGGGCGTCCGGCCTGCACGTCTGCGATACGAACGTCTCCGGGCATGGAGGAATGGTAGCTGGCCCAGGCCCTGGTCGGCGTCATGGGTTGGCGACCGCAGTCAGGCTGACGGTGCCGGAGTAGGACCCGACGATCTGCGTCGGCGCGACTCGGACTCGCACCGAGATGGTCGTTACATCGGGCGTGTTGGCGATGTAGCGCCTGGTTGCGTGCAGCGTCGTGGAGATGCTCTGGTCAAGCCCGGCGTAGCGGTTGTCTGCAAAGTCGCCCGCAGTGATGCCGCTGCCCCAACGAGTGGCGTCCTTCGGTGCGAGCGTCGAGTCGAGCACCGTTACGCCGAACCCGTAGTTGGCACCGGAATCGGGCCAGAGGGTCGGGGCGCTGCCCGTTCCTGGCCAGTCGGCGATACTGGAGCCGGCGCAGCCGCCCACCGTACAGTCGAGTGCGTTCGCGTCGCTTCCGTCCGTGGCGGAGAGCGTGTATCCGAACATCGCGTTCGACTGTACCGTCACCGCGAGGGGAGCGACGCTCGACGTACCTGCAGCGCCGGCTCCGAGATCGACGCTCGTCGGGGTGCTGATCGACACGTAGTCGCGAAGGATCTCGTCGCCGCAGAAGGTCGATCGGTCACAGGTCTCGAACATCGCGAAGCCGCTCTGTGCGATCTCGTCGTCCTCGAAGAACGAGCCCCCGGCATACAGGCGCGAGCCGTCGATCGCGATCGCGCTGACCCAGTCGTCGAACCCACCCCCGGGGTCGTAGGTGGTATCGAGCGCGGCACTCGTCAGGTCGAGTGCGGCGATGCGTGAGCGACCAGTCGTGGCATAGGTCGTGAAGTAGCCACCCGCGTACAGCCTGCCGCCTCCCACGGCGAGAGTCTCCACGCTTGCGTCGAATCCTCCGCTGGGTGGGACGAACGTCGTGTCGAGCGCGGCAGTCGTGGCGTTCAGCGCCGCGACGTGGCCGCGTCCCACGCCGTCGTAGCTCGTGAACCCGCCGCCCGCGAAGATGCGCGCGCCATCCACCGCGATCGCCTCGACGTCCGCATCGAAGCTCGTGCCGGAGGGCACGAACGTAGCGTCGAGGGCCGCCGTTGCCGTGTCAACGGCGGCGATGTGCCCGCGTGCGGTGCCCTTGTACGTGGTGAATGCGCCCCCGGCGTAGAGCTTCGCTCCGCTCAGCTGCAGCGTGTTCACGGCAGCATCGAATCCGGTAGCCGCATTGAACGCGGCATCAAGCGAGGCGGTCGTCTTGTTGAGCGCCGCGATCCGCCGCCGGTTCGTCCCTTGGTAGGACGTGAACGTACCTCCGGCGTACAGCTTGGTCCCGTCAACGGCCAGGGACCGCACCGCGTTGCTGAAACCCGTTCCGGGATTGAACGTGGCATCGAGGTCGGCACTTGCCGCGTCCAACGCCGCGATGTTCGGGCGGCTGATCCCCCGATACGTCGTGAACGCCCCGCCTGCGTAGAGCGTGTTGCCGTCCGCGACCAGCGCTCGAACCACACCGTCGAACCCGCTCCCCGGGTCGAACGTCTGATCGAGCACGCCGGTCGTTGCGTCGATCGCAGCGATTCCGGGCCGCATCAGCGGCTCGTAGGTGGTGAATGCGCCGCCGACGTGCAGCGTCGAACCACTCACCGTCAGGGCCCGCACGTAGTCGTTGCATCCGGTACCCGGATCGAATGTCGTATCAAGTGCGGCGGTGGTCGCGTTCAGTGCGGCGAGGCCATTGCGGCTCGAACCGGCGTACGTCGTGAACTTCCCCCCCGCGTACAGCGTGCCGCCATCCAGTTCCAGCACGTAGACGAGCGCATCGAACCCTCCTCCGGGATCGAACGTGGGATCCAGCGCCGCCGTTGTCGGATCGAGTACGGCGATCCGGTTGCGTGTCGTGCCGTCGTACGATGTGAACGTTCCGCCCGCATAGAGCCGAGAGCCGTCATATTCGAGTGCGCGCACACCCGAGTTGAATCCCGTTCCCGGATTGAAGGTCGCGTCGAGCGCCGCGGTCGCGAGGTTGAGAGCCGCGAGGCTGTTGCGCGCCGATCCGGCATAGCTCGTGAAGTTGCCGGCGACGATCAGGGTCGCGCCGTGAACTTCGAACGCGTAGACGTCAGGGCCATCGAAGCCGACACCGGGATCGAACGTCGCGTCGAGCGCCGCCGTCGTCGCGTCGAGCGCCGCGACCCGGTTGCGTGTCGTGCCGGCGTAGTCGGTGAAGCGTCCGCCTACGTAGAGCTTGCCGCCGCTTGCAGCGAGCGCGAACACGTAGTCGTTGAAACCGGTGCCCGGACTGAAAGTCGCATCGAGCGCGGCGGTCGTGGTGTCGAGCGCCGCGACCCGCCCCCGCGCAACGCCGTCGTACGTGACGAAGTTGCCGCCAGCGTACAGCGTGCTGCCGACCCGGAGCAGGACCTCGACGCCGTCGTCGAAGCCGGTGCCGGGGTCGAAGTACGGGTCGACGCCGCCATCGGGAAGCAGATGGGCGATGCGCGCCCGGGCGATGCCGCCGACGCGAGTGAAATCACCACCGATGAACCAGCCGCCGCTGCCATCCGGCACGGAGTCGATGACATCACCGACGATCTGGGGCGATCCGGCCTGCAGTCGTGCGGTCGTGGCATCCACTCGGATGCCACCGCCCAATCGAGTACCAACCTGGGTGAATGCGCCGCCGAGGTACACGCGCTCCGGAGTCGTGGCGATCGCCCGAACTCCATTGGTCACCGTCGATCCAAGAGGCGTGGCCGCATCGGGCGGCTCGACGCGGAAGCTGTACTCGCCGCTCGTGACCTGCTCGCCGGCGGCGTTGCGGCTGCGCACGCGATAGTAGTAGGTGCCTTGGGGCAGGTTGCCGATCGTGCGCGAGTGCACGGTGCCGAGGTTCGTGGCCGAGTTGGAGACATCGTTCTGGTACTCGCTCCATGTGCTGCGTGATTGCGTGTCCCATACGAGCTCGCTCGAGCTCGTTGAGCTCGTCGACCACCACACCGTCGTCTGGTATGGAGCGATGTTGTGCTGTGCGGCAGTGGTGATCGCGAGGGGTCCTGCGTCGGTGCCGACGCCGCTGTCGCCGTCATCCACGGTTGCGATGCCGTACAGCGGGACCGCGCCGTAGGAGCTGAAGTTGCCGCCCATGACGATCCGGGTTCCGTTGACCGACAGCGCCTGAACGGCCCCGCTTGCTCCAGCTCCGGGGTCGAAGCTCGAGACGAGTGCTCCGGTTGCAGGGTCCACCGCCGCCAGCGAATTCCGGGGAACGCCGTCGTAGGAACTGAACACTCCGCCGAAGTACAGGCGGGTCGGTGTCGATGCGAAATCGTAGATGCACATGTCCACGCCGGACCCCGGGTCGAAACCCGCGTCGAGCGTGCCGGTCGCCGCGTCGACCGCGGCGATGCCATGCCGCGCGGTTCCGCCGTACGTGGTGAAGCACCCGCCCAGATATGCGCGCCCACCGACGACCGTGATCGCCAACACTGCGTTGTCGGCTCCGGCACCGGGGTTGAACCCGGCATCGAGTGCGCCGGTCGTCGCGTTCAGTGCGGCGACGTGCTGGCGGGGGGTACCACTGACCGAGGTGAACCACCCGCCGATCAGGACCCGCGAACCATCCACTGCGAGCGTGCCTGGAGCCGCGTTCGGGCCGGTGCCGGGGTTGAATCCAGCGTCAAGCACTCCAGTTGCGGCATCGACCGCCGCGACGTACTGCCGCCCGGTACCGTTGTAGGACGTGAAGCTGCCGGTCAGGAACAGGCGCGTTCCGGATGCTTCCAGCGCGCTCGGCGCTGCGCTCGGACCCGTTCCGGGGTTGAACCCGGCATCGAGTGCGCCTGTTGCCGGGTCCACGGCCGCAAGCCGCGCACGCGGCGTGCCGTCGTAGGTCGTGAAGCCGCCGGCGATGTAGAGCCGCGTGCCGGTCAGCGCGAACGACGATACGCTCGCGTTCAGGCCGGTCCCGGTGTTGAACGTCGCATCGAGGTGACCCGTCGAGGCGTCGAGCGCGGCAAGGTATCCCACGGGCGTTGCGTCATACATGTCGAACGTGCCGCCGACGAACACGCCGTTCGTCGTGGCAGCAATGGAGTACGCGGTGTCGTAGAAGCCCCCGATTCCGGCACCGGAGCTGAAGCCCATGTCGAGCGCGGCCGTGGTCGCGTCGACCGCCGCCAGCGCGGAGCGGGCGGTGCCGGCGTACGTGTCGAAGCCGCCGGCAAGATAGAGCCGGGTACCGGAGAGCGACAGGGCGTACGGCGCGCTGTTGGTTCCGGCCCCCGGGAGGAACGTCCCGTCGAGTGCGCCGGTCGTCGCATCGACCGCGGCAAGACGGTTGCGTGCCGTGCCCGCGTACGTCGAGAACCCCCCGGCGAGGTACAGCTTCCCGCCGCCGATCGCGAGCGCCGTGACGCAGCAGTCGACGCCGACCCCCGCGTTGAATCCGACATCGACGGCCGCAGTGGCCGAATCCACGGCGACGATGCCGCCATGTGCTGCCCCGCCGTACGTCGTGAAGGAGCCTCCGAGGTAGAGGCGGCCGGCACCGACTGCGATCGCATCGACCGATCCGTTCGCGCCGGCGCCCGGGTTGAAGCTCGCGTCGAGTGCGCCGGTCGACGCATCGACTGCCGCGACCCGCACCCGCGCGCTGCCGTTGAAGGTCGTGAAGGACCCGCCGATGTACAGCCGCCCACCGTCGATTGCGAGCGCCGCGACCCAGTTGTTGGCAGCGGTGCCGGGATCGAACGATGTGTCGAGGTCGCCGGTGGTCGCGTCGAGCGCCGCCACTCGTCGTCGGGATGCGCCCTGAACGGTCGTGAATCCGCCGCCGATGTAGAGGCGCGATCCGCTCAGCTGGAGTGCCTGGACCGTATTGCCGGGACCCGTACCAGGGTCGAAGTACGGATCGACTCCGCCGTCGGCGAGCAAGTGGGCCACCCGAACCCGACGCAGCCCGCCGACACTGCTGATCGTTCCAGCGATGTACACCCCCCCGGACCCGTCAGGAACCGCAGCGGACGCGCTGCCGATCACCTGAGGCGTGCCGGCTCGTCTGGCCGCACTGACCGGATCGACGGTCACGCCGTTGCCGACGAACTCTCCGACCTGGGTGAAGTCTCCGCCGAGGTACGTTCGCGTCGCGGTCGTTGCCACCGCGTTGACCGTGCCGTTGGTGATGAACCCAGCGCGCGGCGACGCGGCACTCGATTCCCGAACGACGAATCGGTGCGTCCCGCTCGTCGCCGTCCCGGCAGCACCGGTGGTGCGCACGCGGAAGTAGTACTCACCGGCGGGCAGGTTGCTGATCGTGCGGCTGTGCAGCGTGCCCAGGTTCGTCGCGTTGTTCGACACGTCGTTCCCGAAGCTCGCGAAATCGCCCCGGCTCTCCGTGTCCCAGCGCAGCTCGCTGGAGCCGGTGGACGACGAATGCCACCAGATCGTCACCTGATTCGGATTGACGCGAACCGTCGGACCGGAGTCGATCGTCATCGCCGCCTGCGCGGCGGCGGGCGCCGCCAGCATCAGGGCCCACATCGCGCACGCGTACGCGAACGCGCGGCAGGCTCGGGTGGGCGTAGGCGCGGGCATGCGGTGCGTATCGGCATCGGGAAGGTACTGCATGAATGGAACGGCGGCCGCGGTCGTCGCGACGGGCGAAATCCGGTACGAGGCAGGTCGTTTAGGCTGCACTTCATGGCCACTGCACGAGCATTTCCGTACCTTCGCTACGACGCCGACACGACGGGTGATCCCGGTCGCCTGCTCGCACCGCCCTACGACGTGGTGAACGACGACGGCCGCGCCGCGCTCGCGGCCGAGAGCCCGCACCAGTCGATCCTCGTCGAGCTGCCCGAGGGAGGCGATCCCCGGAACGCCGCGGCACTGCTGCGGGAGTGGATCGACGAGGGTGTGCTCATGGCCGGCGAGGTGGGTGTGGCGGTCGTGCGCCAGCGGTTCGTGGGGCCCGACGGCGTCCGACGCTCACGCACGGCCGTGTGCTGCGAGGTGCAGCTGCACGACTTCGCGGAGCAGGTCGTGCTGCCGCACGAGCGCACGTTCGATGCGCCGCGGATCGCGCGAACCGAGCTGATGCGCGTGACCGGCGCGAACATCAGCCCCGTGTTCCTGGCCTACCACGACCCCGAGCGCTCGCTCGTGGACCTGTTCGCATCGGTGACCGACGAGGAGCCCGACTTCACCGCCACCGACGCCGACGGCACCCAGACCGCCGTGTGGTTCGTCGAGGACGTCAGCCTGTGCGAGGCGTTCGAGCAGGCGGTCGAGCCGCACCAGCTGCTGATCGCGGACGGACACCACCGCTACACCGCCGCGCTCGCATACCGCGACGAGATCGTGGGCGCGCAGCGACCGAAGCTCGTGGTGGCAGGCGGCAGCGACCACCTCGGACCACAGCACACCAGCTCGTCGTGGCACCAGGGCGTGCTGGCGATGGTGGTCAACAGCGCGGATCCGGGGATCGAGGTGTTCCCGACGCACCGCGTGCTGCGTGGCGTGGACGCGGCTCGCCTCGACCGGTTCGTGGTCGAGTCGGGCGCGCTCGCCGAGCAGGACTTCGGCGACGACGTGGACGCGGCCGTTGCGGCGCTCGAGGACCTCGACGTGCCCGGCTTCGTCGCGCTCGGCGGCGGTCGCGGCGCGCGACTGCTGAGCGTGCCGGACGAGCTCGACATGCAGCTCGCGGCACCCGACAGCTGCGATGCGGCTCGCGGGCTCGACGTGCTCGCGCTGCACGCGCTCGTGATCGACGGCGGCGCGTGCCTGGTCGAGCACGCATCCGGCGGAATCAGCTATACGCGCGTGCTGCAGGAGGCGCGGGAGGCGGTCGCCGCCGCGCCTGCAGACACGCTCGCGTTGCTGATGCGCGGTGCGGACCCCGCCGCGATCCACGCGGTCGCGGCGGCGGGCGAGCTGCTGCCGCAGAAGTCGACGTACTACTTCCCCAAGGTCCCGACCGGCGTGCTGTTTCGCGCGGTCGATCCGTCGCTGATGGGACTCGGCTGACGCGATGCAGGTCCTGCTCGCTGCAACCGGCACGCTCGAGTCCGTCGCCGCGATCGTCGGCGCCGCGCTCGTGCTGGTCGTGGTGCTGCAGCTGCTGCGCCGCCGTCGCCGCCACCGCGAGTGGGGCCTCGACGACGAGGGCGTGGAGGCAGTCGTCGCGGAGCGCGAGATCTCGCCTGCGGTGGAGCGCCTGATCGGAACGCCGGCGATCCAGGCCGCGAAGCTGCGGATCCCGCCACGCGCCGAAGCGCCCGGTCGCGTGCCGAGCCCCGGCGTGATGCACGTGGGCGGCGTCGACCTGCCCACGGGCCGCCCGACGCGGCCCGTCGACGCGGCGGTGGTGGAGCTCGTCAGCCATGACGCAGCACCGGGCGGCGCGGCCGGCATCGAGCAGCTGTGGGTCGCGGCCCGTGGCGGCGACGGCGAGGGACGCTTCAAGCGACTTGCCGCCGGGTTCGCCCAGAGCGGACTGTGGCCGCTGCTGCTGCCGATGCCGCAGTCCGACGACCACACCGAGTGGTTCGACGTGCCGGCGCGCCGGCACGAGTCCGACCGGGTCGACGTGTCGCGCGCGCTGCGTGAGCACCTCGCGGACTCGATCGTGGACGGCTCGCCGCTCGAGTCGACCGACCTGATCGCTGCCTCGAACGTCGCGCGTGGCGAGCTGCAGGTCGGTGGCGGACGACGCCTCGATGCGCTCGACGAGACCCTCGGACTGCTGCCCGGAGCGCGGCTCGCGCTCGCACCGGGCCGCCGCCCGGCCGACGTGATCCACACACTCGCGTGGCCCGGTGCCGACGTTGCCGGGATGTCCACCACCGAGCTCGCGCAGATCGTCGCATCGTGGGAGGAGCGCTACGGCGCGCTGCTGGTGTCGATCGACGAGGGATCGCTCCTGTTCGCGGTGCTGCGACCGCCGAGCACGATCGAGCAGGCGATCGAGCTCGTGGCAGAGCTGCACGCCCTGTGCCCCGACGAGGCCCTGCACTGGGGAACCGATCGTGCGGCAGCCGAGCAGCTCGTCGATGCGCCGACGTGGCGCCTCAGCTGGAGCATGCACGACGACTGATGCCCGCGCGTGCGGCGCGGGCAGGCGCTGCGACCCGATACCATCAAGGCATGGAATCGCGCCCCACGTCAGACCAGCTCCTCGAAGAGCTGCGCCGAGTGCAGGATCCCGAGCTTCGACAGGATGTCGTGACGCTCGGGATGATCAGGTCCGCCGCGTGTGACGAGCAGGGGGTCGTGCGCATCGAGCTGCTGCTCACCACGCCCGGCTGCCCGCTCAAGGCGAGCTTCCGCGAGCAGGTCGACGACACCGTCGGTCGCCTGCCCGGCGTGGAGCGCGTCGAGCTCGAGTTCGGCGCGATGGACCAGGCGCAGCGCGAGGCGCTGCGCACGCAGCTGCAGGGTGATCGCCGGCACCGCTCGCCGGGCGTGTCGCTGCCCGAGGACTGTCGCGTGATCGCGGTGACGTCCGGCAAGGGCGGCGTGGGCAAGAGCACGGTGACCGCCAACCTCGCGGTGGCGCTGCGCGACCGCGGCATGCGCGTGGGGATCATGGACGCCGACGTGTACGGCTACTCGCAGCCGACGATGCTCGGCATCCACCAGAAGCCGGTCACGGTCGACGGCATGATCGTGCCGCCGGTCGCGCACGACATCTCGGTGATGAGCATCGGCTTCTTCCTCGACCAGGATGCTGCGGTGATCTGGCGCGGACCGATGCTGCATCGCGCGCTCGAGCAGTTCCTGGGCGACGTGCACTGGGGCGACCTCGACGTGCTCGTGGTCGACATGCCGCCGGGCACCGGCGACGTGGCGATCAGCCTCGGACAGCTGCTGCCGCGTGCGGAGGCGCTCGTCGTCACCACTCCGCAGCATGCCGCGCAGAGCGTCGCGCGACGCAGCGCGCTCAGCGCGATGCAGCTCGACCAGGTCGTGCTCGGCGTGGTCGAGACGATGAGCGACCCCGAGGACGGACCGAGCGTGTTCGGCACGGGCGGCGGCGAGCTGCTCGCGCAGGAGCTGCAGGTGCCGCTGCTGGCGACGATCCCGCTCGACGCCAGCGTGCGCGAGGGCGGCGATTCCGGCACGCCCGTGACCGCTGCCGGTCCCGGCCCGATCGCCGACCGCTTCGCCGAGCTTGCCGAGCGGATCGAGGCGCGCAGGCCGGTCTTCCCGAAGGCGCCGCCGGCACCGGCAGATCGGATCAAGAAGCCGCTCAGCATGCTCTGAGCCCGCGGCCCGGTATCCTGCCGGGCATGGGTCGTCCCGCAGCATTCTTCGACGTGGACCGCACGCTGCTCGCCGGCGCGAGCGGGCTGCACCTCGCCCGCCCGTTCCGAAAGCAGGGGCTGCTGAGCGCGCGCCAGCTCGCGCGCACGATGCTGATCCAGCTGAGCTTCAGCTCCAAGGGCAGCAACCACGACCAGCTCGACCGCTTCACCGAAGGCGTGCGCGAGCTGATGCGGGGATGGGATCGCGACCTCGTGGTGCAGACCGTCGAGCAGGAGCTCGAGCAGCGGCTCAAGCCGGTCGTCTACCAGGAGGCGCTCGATCGGATCGCGCAGCACAAGGCGCAGGGCCACGCGGTCTACGCGGTGAGCGCGACGATGGAGGAGATCATCGAGCCGCTCGCCGAGCTGCTCGGGCTGGACGGCGCGGTCGCCTCCCACATGGAGGTCGTCGACGGGAAGTTCACCGGCGAGATCCTCAAGCCCAACCACGGCGATGCGAAGGCCGACCGCCTGCGCGAGTTCGCCGCCGAGCACGACCTCGACCTCGCCGCGAGCTCCGCGTACTCGGACTCGATCACCGACGCGGAGTTCCTGCGCGCCGTGGGCCGTGCCTACGCGGTGAACCCGGACAAGGGCCTGCGCGAGCTCGCCGAGGAGGAAGGGTGGGGGATCCTGCGATTCACTACTACCGTGCGCGCGCCGCTGCACCGGCGCTGCGCGACCAGGCTCGGGTTCGTCGCCCTTGCGGGCGGCCTCGCGCTGCGTGCGGCACGCAGGCGACGTCAGCGCGCGATCCGCTGAGCCCCGGGCGCTGACGGCGCGTTCAGTGCCCGCCGAGCAGCGACTTGACCGCAACCACCGCGGTCGCGGCCACCACCACCGCAGCTGTATAGCCGAGCGCGCGCCGCCGCGACGAGCCCGCGGTCCGCGCCGCATACCATGCGGTCGCGGCGATCACCGCGACCAGGAACATCGATGCCCACGTGGCTGCGCGCGCGATGTCGTCGATCAGCAGCAGCGGCGCCTCCGCGACCGCGACGACCGCGACCGCGCCGGTCAGCATCGCCCCGATCGTCTCCAGCCGCTCGCCTCGCCGCGAGACGCCGCCGGCATCCATCACCGTGACGTGTGACAGCGAGAACGCGAACACATGCGCCAGCATCAGGCCGATCGCCGTGCCGGGAATGAGCCGCGGCAGCTCATCCTCGACGTCCGCCACGCTCGGCTCGGCGCCCGCGAGCACGGCGAGCAGCACGATCGCCATGTACAGCGCCATCGTGAGCCCTTCACGCACGATGTGCTCGCGGTCTTCCTGGACCGCAGTGGAAGCCTGCCGCACGCTCACGCTGTGGCCGCCACGCCCGTGAACGAAGCACCCGGCTGCAGCTCGTGGACCGTCACGCCGCTCGCGCCGACGAGCTCCTTGAGCTGCTGCGGCCGCCCGACGAGCGGCGGGAACGTGCCCCAGTGCATGCCGATCACGTGCTTCACCCTGAGCAGCTCCACGGCCTTGGCGGCCAGTCGCGGGCTCATCGTGTAGTGGTCGCCGATCGGCAGCAGCGCGAGGTCGGGCGCGTGCAGCTCGGCGATCAGCGCCATGTCGCCGAACACCGTGGTGTCGCCCGCATGGTAGATGCGATACCCGTTCTCGAGCTCGATCACGAACCCGGCCGGCTCACCGGCGTAGCTGCCGTCGGGCGCGCTCGCGGAGTGCTTGGCGTCGACCATCGTGATGCGCAGCCCCGCGACCTCGATCGTGCCGCCCTTGTTGAAGTCGATGCGCCTGTCGTCGGGCACGCCCTGGCGACCGAACCAGCCCATCAGCTCGACCATCCCGGCGATCGGCGCCCCGGTGCGGGCGGAGTGCGCGGCCGCGTCCGCGACGTGGTCGACGTGCCCGTGCGTCACGAGGATCAGGTCCAGGTCGCCCAGTCCGTCGCCCTTGAGCGAATCGGGCGTGGTGGGACAGTTGTCGACGAAGCCCTCCAGCAGCACGCGCGTGCCGGCGCCGGTCTCCAGCAGGAAGGTGGAGTGTCCCACCCACGTCAGCGTTCCATCGAACTCGGCCATCTCGTCGTCCCCTCGGTCTCGTGATCGTCGATGCGCCGATCATTCCACCCCGGCGACCGCTCTACAATCGCGCAGCGTGCTCAAGTACCTCGGATCCAAGCGAAAGCTCATCCCGCACATCGTGGGCGTGGTCGAGCAGCTCGACCCGGTCGAGGCCGTGGTCGACCTGTTCGCGGGCACCACGCGCGTGTCGCAGGCGTTCAAGGAGCGCGGCATCCACGTGCATGCGAACGACCTGGCCGCGTACACCGAGCAGCTCGGTCGCTGCTACGTCGAGGCCGACGCGGATGCGGTCGACCACGCGCGGATCGAGGCTTTGCTCGAGCACCTCGCGCAGCTGCCCGGCGTGGACGGCTACGTCACCGAGACGTTCAGCCGCCGCGCTCGCTACTTCCAGGAGCACAACGCGCGTCGCATCGACGCGATCCGTGCCGAGATCGACCGGGTGGCGAACGACGACGTCGACCGGGCGATCCTGCTCACGAGCCTGCTCGAGGCCGCCGACCGCGTCGACTCCACCACAGGCGTGCAGATGGCCTATCTCAAGCAGTGGGCGAAGCGCTCCTACAACGACCTCGAGCTGCGCATGCCGCAGCTGCTTGCCGGCAGCGGCACGGTGACGCGGCGCGACGCGAACGAGCTCGCCCGCGAGCTCGAACGTGTCGATCTCGCCTATCTCGACCCGCCCTACAACCAGCACTCCTACCGCGGCAACTACCACGTGTGGGAGACGATCGCCCGCGGCGACGAACCCGAGGCGTACGGCGTCGCGCAGAAGCGCATCGACTGCCGTGATCCGCAGACGAAGAGCGACTACAACTCCCGGCCACGCGCGTTCGACGCGCTTGCCGACCTGCTCGGAGCGCTCGACGCGCGCTGGGTGCTGCTCAGCTTCAGCGACGAGGGCCACATCGGCGTGGAAGAGCTGCGGGGCCTGCTCGCCGGCCTCGGCGAGTGGGCCGAGCTGCAGGTCGCACACGATCGCTACGTCGGCGCGCGGATCGGGATCCACAACCCGGCCGGCGAGAAGGTCGGGACCGTGTCGCACGTGAAGAACGTCGAGCACCTGTTCCTGCTCGGCGACGGCGCAGGCAGCGCGGTCGGGGATGCGCTCGCCGCGGAGCGGGTATGCGCCCGGCATGCCTGACGCCGCCCCCGCATCGCCCGCCAGCGTCCGAGTCGAGCAGCTCGTGGTCACGCGCGGCGGCAACGAGGTGCTGCACGGCCTCGACTTCACCCTGCGACCCGGCGAGGTGACCGGGCTGCTCGGACCATCAGGGTGCGGCAAGTCCACGCTGATGCGTGCCATCGTGGGCGTGCAGCAGCTGCAGTCCGGCGCCGTCACGGTGCTCGACCACCCCGGAGGCGCCGCAGCGATCCGCGCGCGCGTCGGGTACGTCACGCAGGCACCGAGCGTCTACGACGACCTCACCGTCCGCGAGAACCTCGCCTTCTTCGCACGGATGCTGCGCGTCGGGCCGGAGCGGATCGATGACGTGCTCGACCGCGTCGACCTGTCGGCCCGCGAGTCGCAGATCGTCAACGCGATGTCGGGCGGCCAGCGTAGCCGCGTGTCGCTCGCTGTCGCGCTGCTCGGCACGCCCGACGTGCTCGTGCTCGACGAGCCCACCGTCGGCCTTGATCCGGAGCTGCGCGAGCAGCTGTGGACGACGTTCGCCGAGCTCGCGGACGACGACGCCACGCTGCTGGTGAGCAGCCACGTGATGGAGGAGGCGTCACGATGCGATCGCCTGCTGCTCATGTACGAGGGACGGATCGTGGCAGATACCTCGCCCGGCGAGCTGCGCGAGGCGTGGGGAAGCGACGATCTCGACGAGTGCTTCCTGCGCCTCATCCGCGCCGAGCGCGAGGGAGAGGGTGCCTCGTGAGCCTGTCGCGAACCTGGTACGTCTGCGTGCGGGTGCTGCAGCAGCTGCGTCGCGACCCTCGAACGATTGCGCTGATGCTCGCGATGCCGGTCGTGCTGCTCGTGCTGCTCTACTACGTGTTCGACGGCTCCGAGCAGCTGTTCGACGGGATCGCCCCGATGCTCGTCGGGCTCTTCCCGTTCATCCTCATGTTCATCGTGACGAGCGTCACGATGCTTCGCGAGCGCACGCAGGGCACGCTCGAGCGGCTGATGGCGATGCCGATCGCCAAGGCCGACCTGCTGCTCGGCTATGGCCTGGCGTTCGGGATCGTTGCGGCCGTGCAGTCGCTGATCGCTGCGGGCACCGTGCTCGGGCCGCTGGGCGTGAGCGTCGCCGGCCCGACGTGGCTGTTGATCGTGTTCACCGTCGGCAACGGCGTGCTCGGCTCGTCGCTCGGGCTGCTGGCGAGCGCGTTCGCGCGCACCGAGTTCCAGGCGATCCAGTTCATGCCGGCACTCGTGCTGCCGCAGTTCCTGCTGTGCGGGCTGCTCACGCCACGTGACCAGATGGCGCCCGTGCTCGAGAAGGTGAGCGTCGTGCTGCCGATGACGTGGTCGTTCGAGGGCCTGCAGCTCGTGGCGGCAGGGCAGGACCTCGGCAACTCCGACGTGGTCCGCGACCTGGTCGTCGTCTACGGCGTGACCCTGCTCTCGCTGGTCGCGGGCGCCGCCACCCTGCGTCGCCGCACGGCATAGTCCGGCACGTTCGCTGGCCGGATGCGGGCAGCGGCCGACGACCTCGCCGCGCATGCGATCCGGCGCGCGCGAGGAACGGGCATGAGGCTTGCCGCGCAGCCCGTCCCTCGCGTGATCGACCGTCCACCACCGGTCGCGACGGCGTGCGAGCGGGTGGACGCGCTCGTCGACGCCAGCCCGCTCGCATCGGTGACGAGCATCGCGGTGCGCGACGCCGGCAGCGGTGCGTTGCTGCTCGCCCGCGACGCGGATCGTGCGGTGCCACCGGCCTCCAACGCCAAGCTCGCGACCGCGCGGGCCGCGCTCGCGGTGCTGGGTCCGGAGCATCGATTCCGCACGAGCGTGGCGGCGGCGAGGCCCCCGGATGCGGCGGCGGTCGTCGCGGGCGACCTCCGGCTCGTCGGCCGGGGCGATCCCGCACTCGACGTGGACGACCTCGCGGCGCTGGCCGAGCAGCTGCGCTCGGCTGGGGTACGCGCGATCGAAGGACGGGTCGTCGGCGACGACTCCTGGTTTGATGACACGCAATGGGTCGCAAGCTGGCCCCAGCGGCTGCGGCTTCGCTACACGAGGCCGCTCGGCGCGCTGCTGGTCGCCGAGCGCGATCCGAACTCCATCACCCGCACCGGCGACTCGCCTGCGCCGGCCGCCCGTGCCGCGCAGCTGCTCGAGTCGCAGCTGGTCGCGCACGGTATCGACGTCCGCGGCTCCGATCCCCGGCCGCAGGATCCAGCGGATGCGGGTGCGGCGGCCGAACTGGCGTTCCACGAGTCGCCGCCGGTAGGCGAGATCGTCCGTCACATGCTCGTCCACTCGAGCTCGACGACGGCCGAGCTGCTCGCGCGCAGCATCGGCCGGGCGGTCGCCGGTGCCGGCACCACCAGCGCCGGCGCGTCTGCGATCCGCGATGCGTGGCCACAGGTCGACGACCAGGTCGTCGTGGCAGACGGATCCGGACTCGATCCGACGAACCGGGTCACGACACGCGCGGTCACCGACCTGCTCGTGGCCGCCGAGCAGGACTCCGGCCGCGGCGACCTGCGCCTGCTGCCACGCATGGCGGTCGGCGGCCGGTCCGGAACGGTGGCTCGGCGCATGCGCGATCCGATGCTCGCCGGGCGGGTCCACGCCAAGACCGGCACGCTCGCACGCTCGAGCGCGCTCTCGGGCTACCTCAGCAGTCGCGGCAGCGCTCCGCTCGCGTTCAGCATCGTGATGCATCCGATCGACCCGGCGCAGCTGGCAGCGGCACGTGCGCTGCAGGACTCGATCGTCGGCGCGCTTGCCGGAGTCGCAGCGCTCACTCCGTCGAGTACTTCGGCTGGGCGCGCGCCTCGGGACGGAACACCGTGATCGCACGGTTGGCGGCGATCGCCGCCTCCCCCATGCCGATCGTGATCAGCGTGATCTTGCCGTCGTAGCCGGCCACGTCGCCGGCCGCGAACACGCTCGGCAGGTTCGTCTCCATGCTGGTGGGATCGACCTTGATCGCCTTCTTCGAGTGGAAGTCGAGCCCCCAGTTCGCGATCGACCCGAGCGCGCTCTTGAAGCCGAGCAGCGTCACCAGCGCATCGCACTCCTCGATCCGCTCGGATCCGTCTTCGCTGTTGGTGATCGTGACCGCGTCGATCGATCCGTTGCCGTGGATCGCGGTGACCTCGCACGGCACCATCAGGTTCACCTTGCCGTGGCCGGCGAGCTCGCGCATCTGCGTGACCGAGTGCTCCATCGCCCGGAACCGGTCACGACGGTGCACGAGCGTGAGCGGGTGGCTGATCACGTCCTGCAGCCCGAGCGTCCAGTCGAGCGCCGAGTCGCCGCCGCCGACGATCACGACCTTCTTGCCCGCGAACGTCGCCTTCTGCTTGACGAGGTAGTGCAGGCCCTTGCCGTTCCAGGCGTCGATGTCCTCGACGGGAAGCTTGCGCGGCTCGAACGCGCCGTGGCCTGCAGTGACGATCACCGTTCGGGTCAGGTACTCGCGGCCGCTCGCGCCCGAGAGCCTGATCAGGTGACCGGCCGGCTCGTCGGGTGCGTCGACGTGCTCGAGCGTGGCGCAGTCCTCCTCGAGCACGACCTCCGGGTCGAACTGCAGCGCCTGCTCGACCTGCTGCTCGATCAGGCTGCTCGCCTTGATCTTCGGGAATCCGGCGACGTCGAAGATGTGCTTCTCCGGATACATCGCCATCACCTGACCGCCGAGCTCGGGCAGCGTGTCGATGATCCGGACGGTCGCTTCGCGATGGCCGGCGTAGTAGGCGGCGGCGAGCCCGGACGGGCCACCGCCGATCACGGTCACGTCGGCGATTTCCGGGTACTCGCGGGGAGATTCTGTGGGGGCGTTCATCGCTGCGGATTCTATGCGGGATTGCAATCCATCGTGGTCGGTCGAATCCGCTCAGGCAGTCGCGCGGTCGAACCGATGGCTGCAGCACCTGAGGACACCACCGACGATCGGCTGCTGATCGATCCCGTCGGGCAGCCCACCCGAACCCACCCACCCAGCCTGGCGGGTTGCAGCCGATACGAACGTCGATCGGGAGATACGAGCGGTTCTCGCTCGCCCCGTTTCCGTCCGAATGCAGCGAGGGCCCCGCCAAGCGGGTCCCTCGCCTTCTTCACTGGTATCGCCGGTCCGTCAGGCGACGTCCTGGCTGCCGGGCGGGATCGCCGCGACGATCGCGTCGGCGGCCTTGAGCGCAGCCTCCGCGTCGATCAGGCCGTAACCCGAGTTGTAGTCGTAGCCCGGCGTGTCGATGTCGCGAGCGCTCGTCTGCAGCGCCTTCACGACCTCGTCGTGCGTCAGGTCCTTGTACTTGCTCAGCAGCAGTGCCACCACGCCCGACACGGCCGGCGTGGCCATCGACGTGCCGCTCAGCGAGCCGTAGCCGCCACCCGGCAGCGAGCTCGTGATCCTGTGACCCGGAGCCGAGATGTCCGGCTTCTTGTCGCTGCCGTCGTCGGACTTGATCGGGCTCGGGCCGCGGCTCGAGAACGATGCGACCTTGTCGTCGGAGTCGGTTGCGGCGACCGAGATCACCTCGGGGTACGAGCCCGGAGCGCCGACGCTGCTGGCACGCGGCCCCGAGTTGCCCGCGGCGAACACCGGCTCGATGCCGGCGGCCAGGAACGACTTCATCAGGTCACGGAACGAGGCGAGCTTGCCGTTGGACGTGCCCCAGCTGTTGCTGATGATGTCCGGAGCCTTGCTCGGATCGGCGTTCTGGCCGTTCGAGTCGGTCGGGGCGAGCATCCACTCGAGGCCCTTCATGACGCCCTGCAGCGTGCCGCTGCCGGAGCCGCTGAGGATCTTCGAGCCGATCAGCTTCGCGCCCGGAGCCACACCGGTGGCCGCGTGGCCCTCGGTCGCGTGGCCGGCGATCGTGCCCGACACGTGCGTGCCGTGCTTGTTGTCGTCGTACGCGCCCGTCTTGCCGTTGACCGCGTCGAAGAAGTTGTAGTTGTCGTCGAACGTGCCGTCGGCCTTCGTGCCGCGGTAGACCGACTTGAGCGCCGGATGGTTCACGTCGATGCCGGTGTCCACGACGCCCACGGTCACGCCCGTGCCGTCGTAGCCCTGCGCCCACACCTTCGGTGCGTTGACGCGATCGACGTTCCACTCGACCTTCGTGCCGTCCTCGAGCGTCACCGGAGCGGGACCCTCGGTCGGGAACGTCATCAGGACCGTCTGGCCCTCCTTGACGTCCTCGACGCCGATCAGCTTGACCTCGCGGTCGCGCACGATCGCACCGATGCCGTCGACTACGTTCACGGCCTTCCACGCCTCGGCGGCGCGGTTCTCGGGCACGTTGTACGTGACGGTGTTCGAGAGCGGGTTGACCTCGTACGACGTGATCAGGCCCTCGGCCTTGAGCGCGTCGAGCGCAGGAGCAACGCCCTGCATCGTGCTGCGGTTCACGCGGGCGAGCTCGTTCACGACCGCTGCCTTGCGGTCGCCGCCGCGCGGCATCAGGGTCGGGCGATCGAAGTTCGCCGCACCGTCGAGCTTGGCAATGTAGGAGCGCTCACCAGCCTTGGAGCTGGCGTAGCCACCCACCACGAGTGCGTTGGGCATTCTCGGGACCATCCTTGTCAGTCGAATTCCCGTCGCCCTCCTGACGACGGGCCGTGCCCGGCGCTCGCCTCCACGAACGATTCCCGGTGCACGGTTCGCGGATGCTACCAACGTCCAACCGCCTCGGTAGCAGTTGCCTACCCGCTGGCCGGATTCGGGCCGGGGTCGGCCAGTGCGACGCAGGTGTCGGTACCGACCTGCTACCCTCCCGCAGGTTCATGCGCCGCCAGGGAGGGTGGTGCACTACACAGGGAAGGGAATCCCATGACGTTCGTCAATCTCGAGACCGGCTCGCGCACGTATATCGCGTCGCTGAAGGTCGCTCCGAACTTCGCCCCGGCGCTCGCCGCCGGCACGCGTGCCGACCGCAAGTCGCTCGCCTACAACGCGATGGTCGACGCGGAGCTCGCGGCCAAGACCACGCTGCTGCCGAAGCTCGACGCCCTCAAGGGCGAGGGCCTGCTCAAGGACTACGACTTCGCGACCGGTACCGGCGCCGTGATCCTCAACGTCGACGACACCCGCGCCGCGGCCGCCTACCAGGCGCTCCAGGGCCTGGGCGAGCTCGGCCGGATCGTGCGCAACCGCGAGGTCAAGCTCGACACGATCGTGCAGGGCGACGTGCCCGCACCGACCGCCGGCGAGAAGACCGTCGAGTGGAACGTCGACAAGGTGAACGCGCAGGGCGCGTGGGCCAAGGGCGTCACCGGCGAGGGCGTCGTCGTCGGCATCGTCGACACGGGCGCGAACGTGCAGCACGAGGCGCTCAAGGCGCACTTCCGCGGCACGCAGGCCGACGGCACGTTCGACTACAACTACAACTTCTACGACCCGATCAACGGCAAGACCGAGGCCTACGACGACCACAGCCACGGCTCGCACGTCGCCGGCACGAGCGTGGGCGGCACCGCCGACCACCTCACCGGCATGGCACCCGGCGCGAAGTTCATCTCCACCAAGGTGTTCACCGCCGGCGGCTCGGGCTCCACGGCCACGATCCTCAAGGGCCTGAGCTGGATGCTCGCGCCCACGAAGAGCGACGGCACCGCACCCGATCCCACGAAGGCTCCCGACCTGGTCAGCAACAGCTGGGGCAACAGCAACGGCGCCTCGCTCAGCTACCTCGACGCCTGGAAGGCGTTCGAGGCCGCGGGCATCATCCCGGTCGTCGCTGCCGGCAACTCGGGTCCGCGCGCCAACACCGTCGGCGCCCCGGGCTCGTACCCGCAGTCGATCACCGTCGGCGCCACCGACAAGGACGACAAGGTCGCCCGCTTCTCGAGCCGCGGGCCGTCGCGGATCAAGGACGCCGACGGCAACTTCATCAACAAGCCGGACGTCTCCGCGCCCGGCGTGGACGTGATCAGCGCCGGCAAGAGCGGCGACCAGTACGTCAAGATGAGCGGCACCTCGATGGCCACCCCGGCCGTGTCGGGCATGGTCGCGCTGCTGCTGAGCAAGTACCCGAACCTCACCGGCGAGCAGGTGCGCGAGGTGCTCACCAAGAGCGCCGTCGACATCGACGAGAAGGGCTACGACCTCAACACCGGCTGGGGTCGCGTGGACGCGGTCCGCATCCTCGAGACCGCAGACGAGATGTTCGGCCAGAAGCCGCCGACTCCGCCCACGCAGGGCTGAGCCACGGCTCACATCGTTCGTGATGCGTGCGGGGCGTCTCTTCGGAGGCGCCCCGTCGCGTAGCTAGATCCCGTCGACCTGCAGCAGCGAGTCGACCGGGGCAAGGTCGTCGGTCAGGATCGGCACGCCCTCGTGATCGACCTCGTCGACGTAGCGAGCAGCGATCAGGTCGCGCAGCTGCCGGTCGAGCACCGGCTCCTTTGCGCTGAAGCCGGCCTGCTCGACGAGCGTCGCCTCGCCACCGCGCGGCGGCAGCACGCCGCGGTCGGGCGCTGCGATCAGCTCGATGTTCGAGAACGCGGTCAGGTCGACGCCGCTGCCGGTCGGCACCGGATACACCGCGACGTCGTCGAACACCCGCGACCACGTGCGGTGCATCGACCGGAACAGCTCGCTGCGGCTGCCCTCGACCGCGCCGATCAGGTTCGCCGCCACCACCCCGTCGGGCGCGAGCCGATCGCGGACCAGCTCCAGGAACTCGCGGGTGGTGAGGTGGAACGGGATCGAGTCGGCGAAGTACGTGTCGAGCATGATCACGTCGAACGTCGTGTCGCCCTGCGCCGCCAGCCACGTGCGACCATCGCCCACGTGCGTCGTGATCGCGTCGTTGCCGTTCTCGGAGTCGCGATAGCCGAACCACTTCCGCGCCAGCTCCACGACCTTCGGATCGATCTCCACCACGTCGATCTGCAGGTCGGGGCGCAGCTCGTGCAGCCGCATCGCGGCGGCGCCGCTGCCGAGTCCGACGAGCAGCGCCTTCTCGGCGTCGGGGCGGATCGCGGGGACGAGGTCGAATGCTCGCAGGTATCCGAACACCGGCGCGCCGGTCGTGATCGGAGCGCCCTGCGCATCGAGCGCGGCGGCCGCCTGCAGCGAGTTGTCGAAGTGCAGCACGCGCGCAGGCGTGTCGCCGACCTGGCCTGCGGGGTAGTCAACCACGCGGATGCGGTGGTAGCTCGAGTCGGCCTTGTCGCGCAGCGTCCCCCCCGTCGACGGCTCGAACTCGGGCTTGTAGCCGCCGGCGTGGAACACCGGCGAGTAGTCGGATCCCGCCGCCCGAACGCGATCCCCTACCTCGTCGCCGCCCGCGCCGGCCAGCGCGAGCAGCGCCACGAGCACGAGCGACACCGACGCGATCGTCGACACGAGTGCGCGTGCGCCGCCTGCCATCGCCGTGAGCACGCTGCATGCCGCGAGCACCACGCCGACCGCGAGCACCGTTGCCTCCGACCCGAACGACTGCACGAGCCAGAACGAGGCTGCGAGCGTGCCGGCGATCGATCCGAAGGTCGACAGCCCGTAGAGCGAGCCGGCCGTGCGACCCAGCGACTGCAGGTCACCCGCACGCAGCCGCACCGCGTACGGCGACACCATCCCCATCAGCACGCTCGCCGGCCCGAACAGCAGCACGCTCGACACGAGCGGATCGAGCCGAAGGCCGAGGTTCACGTCGATGATCCACTCCTGCAGCGGCGCGCTCAGCAGCACCGTTGCGCCGACCAGCAGCGAGCTTGCCGCGAGCACGAGCGCGAGCGCGCCGGCGGCGGGGAACCGGTCGGCGAGCCGCCCACCCACCGCGTAGCCCGCCGCGAGCGCACCGAGAAAGACGCTGATCAGGCTGCCCCACACGAACGTCGAGCTGCCGAAGTACGGCGCCAGCAGGCGGCTGCCGACGATCTCGTACGCCATCAGCGCACCGCCGGCCAGGAACACCACGAGCAGCAGCCACGCGCCCGCGGGTCGCGCGGCCACGTGGTGCTCGCGACCCCCGCCAAGCGGTAGCGTCACGGGTTCGTCGGGTGGGGTCGTGGGGGTCGTCACCACCTGCAGTTACCCAACCGGTCGATGTCGTTCACCCCGGCCGGTGATACGACGCAGGTAGCAATCCGTTTGGGTCCCTGATGGTCCGGGTAGCCGCCGATCCGGCCGAATCACCCGACCCGGAGCAGCCTCGGTGTCCCGCAACGCTCGTCTACTCGCCCCTGTCATCCTCGCAATCCTCGCGATGCTGTCTGCGCCGACGAGCGCGTCTGCGGTCGGCGAGACCGCAGACTTCCTCGGACCCGTCGACGGAGTCGTGGTCGGCGGCAGCGCCGTGCTGGTGCGCGTCGCCGCGACGCCTGCGAGCGTGATGACGCCAAACGGCGAGGTCGTCATCGACGGTGGAGCTGCAGCGACCGGCTGCGATGCCGCGAACACCATGATGATGCCGGACGTCTTCGACGTGAACCTCGTCGAGATGTCGTGCACGTGGGATGCGTCGGGCGTGACTGATGGCGCGCACACGCTGACGGCGATGGTTTCGGACGGCATCTCGCTCGTCGCGGCAGCGCCCGCGACCGCCGGTGGAAATCCGATCAACGTCACCGTCGACAACACGCCACCGAGCGGCGGCAGCGTCACCGTTCCGTCACAGGTGGGGCCGTCGACCACCGTGAACGTGGGCTACACCCCCGGCACCGACCTGCATGAGGGGGCCGTCTACATGCAGCGCGCCGACGCACCGCTCTCCGGCGGAACGTGCGGAACCTTCGGGGGTTTCAGCACGTTGTACTTCATCGACCTGCGAGCGATCGCCAGTCCGTTCGTCGACAACTCGCTGGCCCTCGGCAACTGTTACATGTACCGCCTCCAGGAGGTCGACGCGGCGGGCAACGAGGCGTTCTACACCTCCCCGAACATCGTGAAGGTGCAGTCGGTGACCCCGCCCACGCCGCCGCAGCTCGCGCTTGCGCTGACGGCCGGCGACGGCGCCGTGGTGTCGGGCTCGACCGTGACGATCAACCCAACGGTCGCGGGCTCGTTCAGCATCGTCGCAACGCCCACGTCCGGCTCGGGCACCTACACGAGCGTCGCGTTCCCCGACCTCGACGGAGCGGGCACCGCCGTGACGCCGGCAGGAGCAGTCGATGCAGCGGCACCGTTCCAGACCACCTACTCCTGGACGCCCGGCGCAACCCCCGCCGGCACGCACACCGTCACGGTCACCGACTCCAACGCACAGACCGCGACCGCCACGTTCACGGTCGCGACCGACACCACCGCTCCGACCGGCGGTAGTGTCAGCGCCAAGCTCGGCACCGCCACCGGCGGCACGCCGCCCGTCGTCATCACGTTCGCGCCGGGCAGCGACCCCTCGGGAATCCAGCTCACCGCGCTCCAGCGAACCGTCGGCGAGCGCGTCGACGGGGACTGCGTGCGCTTCAGCGACTTCTTCCCGGTCCAGCTCAACCCCACGTCCCCGTTCACCGATTCCGCGACGGCCGAGGATCGCTGCTACGTCTATCGCCTCACGGTGACCGACGGCGTCGGCAACACCGCCATCTTCAACGACTCCGCGCTCGTGATCGTCAATACCGCGCGTGCGGTCGTGAAGGGGTCGTCCGGCAACGACACGATCAACGGCACCGACGACGCGGAGTACATCGCGCTCGGCGCCGGCAACGACGTCGTGCGCCTGGGCGGCGGCGACGACGCAGCAAACGGCGGGCCCGGCAACGACACGATCCGCGGCAACCTCGGCGACGACTGCTCGCTGTACGGCGGCGACGGCGAGGACCTCATCTTCGGTGGTCCCGGCGCAGACTGCATCTACGGCAACAACGGCAACGACAAGCTGCACGGCGGCTCGGGCAACGACACCATCGACGGTGGCCGCGACGACGACTACATCACCGGCGGCTCCGGCAACGACAAGCTCGACGGCAGCTTCGGCAAGGACAAGATCGGCGGCGGCGACGGCAACGACCGGATCTACGGCAGCTACGACGACGACCTGCTGCTCGGCCACGACGGCGACGACTTCATCCGCGGCGACTTCGGCAACGACGTCATCAACGGCGGCCCCGGCGACGACTCGCTCGGTGGCGTGCAGGGCAACGACCTGATCGTCGGTGGTGACGGCAACGACAAGCTCACAGGCCTGTACGGCTATGACGCGCTGTATGGCGGCAACGGCAACGACGGGCTCTCCGACTCCGTGAACCTCGACTCCGGACCCATTCCGGAGCGCTACGGCCTGTACGGCGGCCTCGGCCGCGACACGTACAACGTGACGTGGAACGTGGACTTCCTCGACGAGGACACGAGCACCAAGCTGATCCGGGAGCAGCTGCCGTATCGCCAGTACGTGATCGACTGCGGCGGCGGCGCCGACACGGTGACGATCGAGATGTACGGCAGCGCGCGCAACAGCTACGCACCGGCGCTGACGGGTCAGCGTGGATTCTCAGGAATCGCGCTGCGGGAGTGTGGCGAGGCCACGCTCGAGCTGGTCGACACGCAGTGGATGCTCAAGCAGTGCGGGGTGTTCTTCTCCGGAGTCGGCCGGCGACTGGGCACGGTGGGAATCGAGGGCAGCGCCGGCAGCTACAAGCTCGGCCCGAGCTGCCAGAAGAAGGTCGACGCCATCAACGCCGGGCTGCGCTGACGCTGCGCGCGCTCAGCAGCTGAAGCTCTGGCCGCAGCCGCAGGAGCCCGTCGAGTTGGGGTTCTCGATGTTGAAGCCCTTGCCCTGCAGGCCGTCCTGGAAGTCGACGATCGCGCCCGCGAGGTACTCGGCGCTCGTCTCGTCCACGACCACCTTCACGCCACCCTGCTCGAACGCGATGTCGTCGGGATGCGTCTCGGTGTCGAACCCGAGCGCGTACTGGAATCCCGAGCAGCCGCCACCGGTCACCGCGATACGCAGTGCCTGCGGTTCGGCTTCCTCGGCAAGCAGCACGGACAGCTTCGACACGGCTGCATCGGTCAGTGTGACGGGCGTGGCCTGAGGCGTGGTGGTCGGCTCCATGCCTGTCATTGTGCCACACGATCGCGCGATCCACGCCTGTACGGGCCTCGACACGGGTAGGAGCTACGCATGAAGCTGCTGATCCTGGGCGGAACCGGGCTGTCGGGAACCGCGATCACAACCGAGGCGCTCACGCGCAGCCACGACGTGGTGGCAGTGCATCGCGGCCACACCGACACGCTCAGGAACCTGGGCGACGACGACCGCCTGCTCGACTACGTCCACGATCGCTCCGACGGGCATCGCGCGCTCGTGATGCAGGGCCCGTTCGACGCGATCATCGACGTCTCGGCACGCGTGCCCGCATGGGTCGCCGACGCGGTCCGCACGCTCGACGCCGGCGATCCCTGGTGGGTGCAGGTCTCGTCGGTGAGCGCGTACGGCGACCTGTCGCAGGCCGGCCCTGTCGAGTCGGACCCGGTTGCCACGTTCAGCGACCCCACGCTCGAGCTGCGGGCCACCACGGACATGAAGCTGCCGCCCAGCTACGACTGGTACGCGGCCGGCAAGGCCGCCTGCGAGCGGCTGCTGCTGGAATCGCCACGCCGCGTCAACCGCTCCACGGTCCTGCGCCCGGTGCTGATCACGGGCGCGCACGACTCGACGTGGCGCGTGCCGTGGTGGGTGAAGCGCATCGCCGACGGCGGCACCTGCATCGCGCCACCGGCGGCCGACCTGATCCAGGTGCTCGACGCCCGAGACCTCGCCTCGCTCGTGCTCGACGCCGTCGAGCACCGCATCGCCGGCGTGTACAACGCCGCACCCACGCCCGGCGCACAGACGGTCGGAACGCTCATCGAGGCCTGCACCGCTGCGGCGGTGGCGGCGGGCCACGAGCCCGCGCAGGTCGTGCACGTTCCCGCGCAGCTGCTCGCCGAGCACGGCGTGGAACCGTGGTCGGACCTGCCCGCGTGGATCCCCGATGGTGCCGGCTACACCGGCATGGTGACCGCTCGCACCGAGCTCGTCGAGGAGGTGTTCGAGTTCACCGCCCGACCGCTGGCGCAGACCGCCGAATGGGTGCTCGACTGGATCGGCTCCGGCACTGCAGGCGAGCCGGCCGGCGGGCTCGACCGCGCACGTGAGCAGGAGCTGCTGGCCGCATGCTGACCGACGCACCCGACCACTCAGCACTGCTCGACCGCACTCGCAGCGCCGTGCTCGTGATCGACGTGCAGGACGCGTTCGCGTCGTACGTGAGCGGCTTCGACGAGCTCGTGCAGCAGGTTGCGCTGCTGCTGCGCGGAGCGGCGATCCTCGGCGTTCCCGTCGCGGCCAGCGAGCAGTACCCGCAGGGTCTGGGCAGCACCGTGCCCGGCGTGACGGAGGCGGTCGACGACGAGCTGCCGTCGTTCGGCAAGGTCGAGTTCGCCGCATGCAGCGCACCCGGATGGCAGCAGCTGCCGGCAGCCGTTCGTGACGCCGAGCAGTTCGTGCTCGTGGGGATCGAGGCGCACGTGTGCGTTCGACACACCGCGCTTGCGCTGCTGCAGGCCGGCCGTGACGTGCACGTATGCGCGGATGCGGTCGGTAGCGCGAAGCCGCTGCATCGAGACATCGCCGTGCGTGGGCTCGCGCGCGCGGGCGCTCGGGAAACCACGGTCGAGCAGGCGCTCTTCGACTGGCTTCGCGCCGCCGGCAGCGACGAGTTTCGCCAACTGCAGCAGCTGCTGGTGTCGAACCAGCGCGCGACGAGCGACTGAGTGTCGACCGGGCAGGCCCCGACTGCATGCCTGCCTTTCCGTCGAGCGGGGAACCATCCGAACGATCTGCATGGCCGTGCATGCCCCACACCGACGAAGCGACTTCTGGCTCGACCCGTCGAGGGTGGCGTTCGCGTGCGTCGTGCTCGGCGGCGCGCTCGTGCTGCTGCTCGCGTCGGCCGGCGGCGGCGACCGGTCGTCGGCAGCGGGCGTCGATCCCCTTGACGAGCTCGACGCCGGCGGGATGATCGACGTCGGCGCGGCTGGTCGGGAGCGGTCGACCGCTGCTCGCCCCGGCTCCGGCGCGCGGCCTCGCGTTCCCCGGGCCTCGTCGCCTCGCGCAGCTGCACCGAACCGGGTTCCCGAGCGGCCGCCGGTGTCGGTGCCGCCGGCGGGTCCTGCACCCGGTCGCAACCCGGTACGAACCCCTGCGGCCGACCCGATCACCGACGGCGGGGGTGGGAGTGCGCCGCGTCCGGCCGGCCCGACGTCGCCGGCTCCGCCGATCGCGATCCCCGAGCCAGCACCCGCTCCAGAGCCGCTCCGCGACGTGCTGGCGCCGGTCGTCGCTCCGGTCGTCGCGCCGATCGTCGCGCCTGCGCGAGCTGTCGTGGATCCGCTCGTCGGGGCGGTCAACGAGCCGTTGCTCGATCCAATCTCGGAGGCGCTGCTCGACGGCTCATCGTCCGCGGACTGACGAACGCGTCGTCCACTCGCGCTAGTCGAGGATCGGCATCACGGCCTCGGCACGACCGACCGTGGTTCCATCGACCTCGTCGCGCGATGTCCACGCCAGCATGCCCGGCACGCCCGACAGGTTGTTTCGCACGCTCGGAATTGCCTGGCGCACGGTCGAGTTCCGGGTTCCGATCACGGCCAGCGTCCGCTCGATGATCAGCGGAACATTGATCCACGCCCAGGTTCCGGCCTGTTCGGGCGGCTTCGCCGCGGCGAGCGCGTCGCGATACCCCTGCAGGTCTTCGAGCCGGTCGGCGGTGCCCCGCAGCGCCGGCACCACCTTCGACGGCGCGCTCGCCGGCCAGCCGGTCACCGCGATCCCGTCCACGACCTGCGGACGGATCACGAGACCGGCGGGACGAAGGAGCATGGCAGGCGTGAGCCCGAACGCAGCGAGCGCCGCACGCGTGTCGGCATCGATACCCGTCCGCAGCTCGCGGCCGAGCGGCGACGCGGCGCGCACCCTGACCCGAACGCCGCTCGTCAGCTCCCCACCGAGCGGGGTCACCACGAGCCCGGCACGCTGCATGGCCTTCAGGAGCGGACCGCTCGGAAGCCAGTCGAGCGTCGCGTCGGCCGGTGTTGCCAGCTCGAGGATGCGGGATCGTGCTGCAGCGGCGCCGCGACCACCGGCCGCTGCAGCCAGCAGCGGCGACACATCCTGGACGAGCGCGGTCGTCGCATCGCCACGCTGCTCGAACGCGTCGGCAAGCTTGTCGTCCTCGAGCAGCGTCAGCGCGGACTCGATCGCGAGCGTGCACGCCCACGCAGCCGGGCCGCGGCAGTCGGCGGCCTCGCGCAGGTCGATCCCCGTCTCGTCACGAACCGTGCTCCAGGCATCCTGGACGCGTCGAAGCATGTCGCCACTCGCCGCGTTCGCAGTCACGATCGGAGCGTCCGCGGGCATCCGCTGCGCGAGCTCGCGGGCGCCGATGTCGGGCTCGGCGAGCTCGCCGGGGTTCGACCACGCGCCGCGCATGCGAAGGCCGACGTCGTCGATCGTGACCGAGCCGGCGATCCAGTCCGGCACGAGCCCGCCGGCATCACCCGCCGACAGGACCTGGGTCGCGAGCGACGCCGACTGTTCGGCCCTCGCACGAGCATCGGGATCGTCGAGCTGCTTCGCCTGCTGCTCCAGCGCGTCGCCTGCGCCGCGCAGCAGCGGGTCGGTGGCGATCGCGGCGCCGGCGATCGCATCGCCGATCGCGGCGTCGAGCACGGCGCGACCCTGCTTGTCGTCGTGCAGCGACCCACCGTCGATCCGAACGTCGATCAAGTCCCGCATGTGCGCGGGCGAGGTGGTGGCGATCAGCAGGTTGTCGCGGATCGCGTAGGTGATGTCCTGGTCCTTGACCTCGTAGTAGGTCACGCCCTCGTGCTCGTCTGCCGTGCCCTGGCTGCCGAGCAGCGCAACCGCCGCATCGCGCGCGAGCTGCTCGTCATCGACGTGGATCCACGCCGCGATCGGCGCATCCTTGCCGTTGAGCGCGGTCAGATCGTCGTCGAAGATCGCGGCACCCACCCGATTGCCGAACGCCGCCTCGAGCTGCTTCGCATCGACCTTGTCGCCGTTGTCGTCGCCCTTCGCACGCGCCGCGACCTGGTCCAGGAGCGCCGTGCGCAGCCCTGCGCCGTCACGCGCGGGGAGGTAGCCCTCCGCAAGCGACCAGATCGGCAGCCGGCCGAGCGTGCCGACCGCCTCGTCGATCCGATCCGCCGACAGGTCGGCGGTCGCGACCAGCCACGTGTCTGCCGGCAGCCAGCGCAGCGCATCGACCTTCGTGATGCTGGTGGGCTCCGGCTCGTCGCTGCTGCCACAGCCCGCGGCGAGCGCCCCGGCAGCAAGGATCCCGCACCCGACCACCACGATTCGTCGGACGATCGAACTGAGGTGGCGGCGGGGGGACGAACTCGGCTCCATGAGCGGGCGAGTACCCGCCACGCCGCGAGGGCACACGTCGCCTGCGACCATGCAGCGACCGCCGCTTGCAGGTAGCATCGCCCCCGCGTGCAACTCGTGTGTCGTGCGCGGCGTCCGTCGAACGGACCCGCTGCGCATGCGCGTGCGCCGCACGCACAGGCAAGCAAGTCGATCCCGGAGACCCCGTCAGCATGTCGTCGCTCGAGAGCTGGATCCCCGTCGTGATGTTCCTGATCGTCGCGATGATGATCCCGACCGGACTGATCGCGCTCGGGTTCGCGTTCGGAACCCGCGCCAAGCGCCCGGACGTGGCCGGCAACAAGTACCTGGCGTTCGAATCGGGCGTGTCGACCGGATACGCCGGCCGCCAGCGCAACCCCATCGACTTCTACCTGACCGCGATGCTGTTCATCATCTTCG
>JAGQUL010000149.1:29695-30091 GCA_020438525.1 Thermoleophilia bacterium
CAAGCTCGGCACCTACGGCTTCGTGGAGCTGCTCGTGTTCGTCGGCATCCTCGCCGTCGGCTACGCATACGTCTGGGGCCGTGGCGCCCTCGAATGGGAGTGAGACCGGAGATGGCCGACGACACCAGCTTCGCCGACGAGTACGACCGCGGCGCCGACCCGAACCTGCAGACCGCCTACCACCTGCACCAGCAGGGACGGATCGGCGACAGCCAGCTGCTGCAGCTCGACCCCAACCTCAAGCGCAACCCGGTCAGCGTGGAGCGCGAGGACATGGAGTCGAAGGTGCTGCTCACGAGCGTCGACAAGATGAGCTCGTTCGTGCAGTCGCAGGTCACTAAGGCCCAGTCCAACTCGATCTGGCCGGCGATCTTCGGGCTCGCCTGCTGCGCGATC
>JAGQUL010000150.1 GCA_020438525.1 Thermoleophilia bacterium
TGTGATCCGGGCACCACGGTGCTGCCGCCACCGACCACCACCGTGTGACCGAGCCGACGCCCCGGCTCGGGATGGCAGCCCGGCGACATCGGCGGTGGTGCAGGCAGCCGCCCACCGCTCGGCGGTGGCGGCGGCTTCGGCGCGTTGCGCGCGACCCCGTGCGGGCCATTGGTCGACATGCGTGGTCCCCCCGAAGGACTGGTCCGCGCGTGGCCTCCCCGCCGCGCGCGCGTGTCCAATGCCTCCAGTGGAACCCGCGTTCGTCGTCCCGCCAAGTGGGATCCGACCCGCCGGCCACGACTCGGCCGCTTCTCGACCGGTTCTCAGCGGCAGGTCTCGCATGTCAGGGTCGGATTCCGACAGTGTGGTGCGAAACTTTCCGGGGGTGCGCCCAGTCCCGGGTGCGCCGATCAGTCGACGGCCGGCAGCGCGCCGTGCTCGCGCGCAACCGGGATGTGCAGGTAGAAGATCGCGTCGGCCAGCTCTGCCGCTGCCTCGTCGGCCAGCTGCTCCGTCGTCTTCCAGTACGTGGAATCGCCGTACTCGTGCACGCCCACGGTGTCGAACGCCCGCTCGAATCCGAGCTCCACGAGCTCGTCGAGCCGCGCCTGCAGCACGCCCACCAGTCGCTCCGCCGCCTCTGCCGAGTGCGCGCGATACAGCTCGCGCTGCTGCTCGAGCGTCACCCGCATGCTGCGAGCGTCCTGGTCCGGGGAAGTCGACATCGTGGCGCCACGCTAGCAGCACGATCGGAAACTCCCTGCACGTGCGCTAACCCGGCCGAGGCGTGGCCGTCACCAACCCGATCGTCGCATTTCCGGCGCAAATTCAAGGAATCGGGGGCTTCACGAAACGGCCGAGCCGTGGTACCACCGAGTCAGGACCACTCACGGACCAGGGGAGCGAGCCACCATGCGGCACGCACGAACGACCATCATCATGCTCACCTTCGCAGCGGCACTGCTGGTGCCCGCGGGCGCAGCATTCGCAGATTCCGGCTCGGGCGACACGAGCTCGGTGGTGACCGAGACGAAGCCGCCGACCGAGACCTCGTCGAAGCCGGCGACCGACACGTCGAGCAAGCCGCCGACGGACACGTCGTCGAAGCCGCCCGTCGACACGTCGGTGCCCGAGACCGAGACCCCGACCACGACCGCCCCGTCGTGCGACGACGACTCGTCGTGCGAGTCGACCACCACGCCGGTCACGCCCGAGGTTCCCACGGTCACCCCGGAGACTCCGAACGTGACCCCGGAGCAGCCCAAGGTCACGCCCACGACTCCGAACGTCGTGCCCGACTCGGCGCCGGGTGGCGGCGGCCAGCTGCCGTTCACCGGCCCGGGCGACGTGCTCCTGGCGATCGTGCTCGCACTGCTCGCGGGAACCGGCGGCATCCTGTTCCTGATGGGCGCCAGCGGTCGCGAGGCGATCGAGGGTCTCAGCAAGCGCAACATGGACTCGCCTTCCGGGTTCCACGTGGCGTATCGTGAGCTGCGCAAGCAGCAGCTCGACGACTGAGGGGAACCGCGCCCAGTGCATTCGCGCGATCGCGACGATCGTGAACTTCCGGCAGAGCTGCTCGCAGCGCTCCGAGCCGCTCCAGATGCGGCCGAGCGGTTCGAGCAGCTGTCGCCGTCCCACCGCCGGGAGTACGTGCGGTGGATCGCCGAAGCACGTCGTCACGACAGTCGCGAGCGCCGCGCGGCGCAGACCGTGATGCGCCTCCTGGAGCGCCGCTGATCGGGTAGGATACGCGGCAATGGCTGCCGCCCGTTCCACTCGCTCCACGACCTCCGACGAGGTCGAAGAACGGCTCGTCGCGCTCGACCATCCGGTGCTTGAATCGGTGCAGGTCCGGATCCGGCGAAACCGTCGTTCACGCCACGTCCGCCTGCACGTCGACGAGCAGGGGCAGGTCAGCGCATCCGTTCCCGCGCGCTTCGCCGCGCGGCGCCTCGATCCGATCGTGCAGGAGCGCGCCGACTGGCTCCACGACGTGCTCGTGAAGATGGAGCTGAAGGCGCGCGACACCGTGGTCGACCTGGAACGAGGCGAGCCGGTTCGCTGGCTCGGCCGGTGGATCAACACGCGGCTCGAGCGCACCGGTGGTCGTCGGGCAACGGTGCAGTACGACGACGACCAGGACGTGCTCAACCTGCGCGTTCCGCATGGTGCCGATCCGCACGAGGCGCTCGTTGCGTGGTATCGCCGCGAGGCGCGTGGCGTGTTCGAGCAGAAGGTCGAGGCGTGGGCGGCGCTGTTCGGACTGCAGGCCGGCAAGGTGAGCATCCGCAACCAGCGCACGCGCTGGGGATCGTGCACCTACGAAGGCGATCTCTCGTTCAACTGGCGGCTCGTGCTCGCGCCCGAGTGGGTGCTCGACTCGATCGTCGTGCACGAGCTGTGCCACATCGACGAGCTCAACCACTCCGACCGTTTCTGGGCGCTGCTCGACGAGCGGTACCCGCGCCACGAGGAAGCGAGCGAGTGGCTGCGCGAGCATGGCGCCGCGCTGCGGGTCACGGCCCCGGCCGCAGCACGGCTGTGGGTGCGCGGCAGCGAGCCGGTCACGGCGCAGACGGGCAGCGTGCGCGCTCGCCCCGCCCGCAGCCGACGCGGCTCCGTCGACGACGACCAGATACCGCTGTTCGGCTGAGCCGAACCCGTTGCCCTGCGCGTCAGCGCGCGTGGCGCACGACGAGCACGTGCGCAGGGCCCTCGGTGGAGGGCCTGCACACACCGCCCGCGGTCTCGAACTCGCCCGCGACCTCGTCGAGCGGTCGCGACACCGGCGTGGTGCCGCCCCTGGAGTACACGACGAGCAGCCGCCCCTTGCGGTGCAGCACGCGCAGCAGCTCTGCCGCGTCGAGCAGCCCGTCGAGCACCGTGACCAGGTCGAACTCGCCATCCTCATACGGCAGGTGGTGCACCGACGCGACGGTGAAGGTCACGCTCGGCGCGAGCTCACCCGCGGCGTCGACCATCCTCGGCGAGATGTCGCACGCATCGAGGCGCAGCTGCGGCCAGCGATCGAGCAGGAACCGGCAGGCCAGCCCGGTGCCGCACGCCACGTCGAGCGCGCGTCGCGGACGAAAGCCACTCGGGAGCAGCGCGAGCGCGGAGTCGAAGCCCTCGCGATAGGTCGGGTCGCGGCGGATCCGCTCCCAGTCCGGCGCGAGCGCATCGAACATCGTGCGCATGCCGAGCTCGGCGATCGGCCGAACCACCGGCACGTTCGACGCGCGCATCAGGACGTTCACGCCCGCGCGGCGCGTGCTCGCGATCGCGCGCGTGCGCGCACGCGCGAGGGGGCGCGGCAGCTTCGGCATCCTCAGAGGCCGAGCTCGCCGCGCAGCCAGTCGACGTGCTCGCCGGGCTTGACCTTGCGCTTCACGGCCTGGACCGTGCCGTCGGCCGCGAGGATCACCGTCGAGCGCTCGATGCCCCAGTACTTCTTGCCGTACATCGACTTCTCGACCCAGAGTCCGAACGCGTCGGCGAGCTTGTGGTCCTCGTCGACGAGCAGGTGGAACGGCAGGTCGTGCTTCGTGCGGAACTTCTGGTGGCTGGCTGCATCGTCGGGGCTCACGCCGTACACGAGCAGGTCGTCGACCGCGTCGAACTCGCTCCAGGAGTCGCGCAGGGCGCAGGCCTGGGTCGTGCAGCCGGGCGTGTCGTCCTTCGGATAGAAGTAGAGCACGACGCGCGTGCCGGTCAGGCCGCGCAGCGCGACGGGCGTGCCCTGGTCGTCGAGCAGGGTGAGGTCGGGCGCAGGGGCGCCGGCTTCGATCGGAGTGGTGGAAGCAGCGGAGTTCGTCATGCGCGGGAGCCTATCGCGAGCGACGAGGTGCGTCGCGCCGACGCGCGGCTCAGTGCGGGGTGGCGGCGAGCACGTCGCGTGCGGCGTCGACGATCGGGGCGAGCGTCGGGTCGACGAACAGGTCGTCGAGGCTCGTGCGCAGGCCGACGGTCCAGGTTCCGTCGTGGTCCTGGAACGGGCGCAGGTGGTCGATGCCCTCGGGGCGCGCGGGGAACGAGACGTGGATCGTGGCGTACGACTGCGCCGGGTCACGCTGGTCGTACGGCTGTGCGTGGGTGAGGTCGAGCCCGGCGATCGCGTCGCGCAGGGCGCCGGTGGCAGTGGCCAGCTGCGGGGTGGCGTTCGCCGCAGCGGTCGAGTGCCAGTCGCCCGGCTGTGCCGGCTGCGCGTACGGGCCGTCCCAGAGCGGGTCGTAGGTGCCGTGCGAGGCATCGACCGGTGCGGAGGCGGGGGCCAGGTCGAGCGCGACGTGGTCGGCGACGGTCCGGTTCCAGTCGAGCTTCGTCGACATGTGGATGTTCACGGAGCTGGGGGAGACGTTCATGAGACGGCATCGTACGCGCGCACGGGGGCGCGTGGCGATACCGGAGCGGGCGATGTGGCCGCAACGGGAAACACGGCGTCCGCAGCGATCCGTGCGGCGACGGCCCAGAGCAGGGCTGCGTTCGCGACGTGTGCCAGGACGACCTGCCAGGGCAGGCCGTTGCGGTACTGGATCTCGCCGAGCGCGATCTGCACCACCACGAGCGCTGCGAGCAGCCCGAGGTCGCGCAGCACCGTGCCGCGCAGGGCGCGGTGGTCGCGGCTGCGCAGCCACGTGAGCAGCAGGGCGAGGACGAGGAACGCGTAGGCGCCGCGCGCGTGGAACGTCACGGCGGTGTTGAAGATCCCGAACCGGTCGACGTGCTGACCGGTGCCGGAGGCGCCCGAGTGCGGGCCGGAGGCAGTGGTGAGCACGCCGGCGACGATCACGGCGAGCAGCGAGAGCAGCATCACGCCGGCGGCGAGCAGGCGCAGGGGTGCGTGGCGTGCAACGCGGATCCGGGTGGGGCTGCCGGCGGCATGGTGGGCGACCGTGGCCGCGACCAGCAGCAGCACGCTGAGCAGGAAGTGCACGGCCACGACCTCGGGGGGCAGCTCGAGGATCACGGTGAACGCGCCGACCACGGCCTGGCCGAGGATGCCGAGCACGACGAGCGACGACGCGATGCGCAGGTCTCGGCGCGGGCGGGCTCCGACCGGGCGGGCGAGGCGCCAGCAGACCCAGAGCGCGATCGCGGCGGCGAGCAGGGTCGGGGTGGCGGTCATCCGGTTGAGGAACTCGACCATCGGGTGGAGCGAGAGCTCAGGCACGGGGCGCGTGGTGGTGCAGGTCGGCCAGTTCGGGCAGCCGAGCCCGGATCCCGTGAGGCGGACCGTTGCGCCGGTCACCACGATGAACCACTGGAAGAACAGCGCCACGGCCGTGGCACGGCGGGCGGTCTGGAGCGAGTAGGGGCCGAGGAGCAGGGAGCGCATCGCGATATCGATGGTAGACGACGAGCTGGGGGGCGTGCGTCAGGGGTTTCCCACAGTCGTGGGGATCTGGTGTGGCCGCCTGCGAGCGCGGGTGCCGATGCGGCGATCTGACGGTGGAATGCGGGTTTTCGGCGTTCGAGGCCACAAAAAGGGCCACGGCGGCGGCCACCGGAGGCCAACGAACCGGTGAATTCGAACCGAGAGTGGGGCGGTGGGGCGATGAACCGGGTGCCGAAGCAAATGCCGGCGGTCATGGGCCTCAGGTGGTCCATGTTCCCCCGGCAGCCTTTCACGAGGAGAAGGATCGACGTGAACTCCCCCTACACCAAGCACCTCGACGCGGCCGACCATGGCACCACGCATTCGACCGCGCTCACCGTGCCGACGTATGCAGCGGCGCCCATGCAGGCGCCAGCCCCGGTCGTCGTCCAGTCGGGCAGCGACAGCGGTGGTGGCAGCAAGGCTGGCATCATCCTGGTGGCAGTGATTCTCGCCATCGTCGGAACAGCAGCAGGATTCGCCATTGGCAAGGCCAACGGCCCAACGTGGAACGAGCTCCGACGGTTCGAGGCACTCGCCGGCCGTGAGGGTGAGATCCGCGGTCGGGACTCCGGTTGGAACCAGGGTCGCAAGCAGGGCCGCACCGAGATGCAGTTCCTCGCACAGTACGAGAAGCTGCGAACGCAGGCAACGGCCTTCAGCCAGGGTTACTCGCAGGGTCGCCAGATCGGCCAGCAGATGGGCCGCGACGCCACCCGCTACCGCTACGGCTACGGCCGAGGCTACGGCTACGGTCGAGGCTACGGCTACAGCGGCTACGGCTACGGTGGCCGGGTCGGCGGCGCGATCGCCTCGGCACAGGGCATCGCCAACATGACTGGCCAGCCGGTCGACGTGGTGGTCGGCTAGCGCCACCCACCGCCGATCCCCAGGCACGACTTCGGCACGACATACCTCGCGCGGCCCCGGATCCTCGGATCCGGGGCCGTCGCGTCTTCCGGGGGCATCATGCGCATGACGCGACATCCAGGCGCGGCGACCTCAGGGCCGCGCGTAACGAAGCTCCGCTCATGCCCGACTTTCGTTACGTGGGCGGACCAGATCGTGCAAACGAGCCCAGCGCCGCGAGCGGCGTCACCTCGGGCGCATGAGGCGGGGCCGTGGGGGCGGTCAGGCGTTGGCGTCGGCGGCGCGGCGGGTGCGCAGGTGGCGCGCGACGAGCCAGAGGATGCCGAGGCCGATGGCGGCGACGATCAGGTAGTCGAAGCGGTGGAGGGTGTCGCGCGCGTCCTGCCAGTTCTCGCCGAGGTGGTTGCCGACCGCAGCGAGTGCCCAGACCCACGGCACGCAGCCCAGGGTGGTGTAGAGCGTGAAGCGGCCGAGCGGCATGCCGGCGATGCCGGCGGGCAGCGAGATGAAGGTGCGGACGATCGGCAGGCAGCGCGAGACGAGCACGGTCGGGGCGCCCCAGCGCGTGAACCAGCGCTCGGCGAGCTCCACGTGGTGGTGGTTCAGGCGAACCCACCTGCCGTGCCTGTCGATGAACGGTCGTCCACCGCGGTAGCCGATCTGCCAGCACAGCACCGAACCGATCACGTTGCCCAGCACGCCTGCCGTCACGACCGCGAACATCGACGCCTCGCCCTGCGTGACGAGCACGCCGCCTGCAAGCAACATGATCAGCTCGCTGGGTACTGGTATGCAGGCGCTCTCGAGCACCATCAGCACGAAGACCATGCTCACGCCGCCCCAGAGCACGAGCGATTCGGTGGCGTCGAACAATGGTCCGAGAATCGTTTCCATGGTCGCTGATTATGTCAGCGCGTCGCAGCCCACACGCCACCGGATAGGATCACCCGCATGAACCGCCGCTTCAGACTGATCGCAGCACTCGGCATGGCCGTCACGCTGATGACGTTCATGGCGTACATCGCGATCAAGGGCGGCGACGTGCAGGAGCCGCTGCTGCAGGCGCAGGAGCTGGTGTCCAAGCGAGAGCTCGCCTCGTCGCAGGTCGTGCAGGTCGACGGGCTTGCCGCGGGCCCGATGGACGGCGAGCAGGGCAAGCGCTTCTCGTTCTACGTGACCGATCGCGACGGCAAGCACAAGACGCTCGTCGACTACAAGGGCTCGGTGCCGGACGCGTTCCGCGTCGGTCGCAACGTGATCGTCACCGGAACGCTCGTGGCAGATCCCAAGACCGGCGACCACGTCTTCAAGGCAAAGCCGGGCACCCTCGTCACGAAGTGCCCGTCGAAGTTCCAGTCCGACGGCGGCACGAGCCGCTCCGACTCCTGACGGAAGGGCCGCGTCGTGACGCTCGCAATCTTCGGCCAGACGCTCCTGCTGCTCACGGTGCTGGCCAGTGCGATCGGAGCGTTCGCATCCCTGCGTGGCGTGCGCCGGATCCGACGTGCCGACCACGACCGCCTCGCAACCAGGCCGAGCGCCGACAGCGCCACCGGCGACCGCGGCGCAGACCTCGGCATTCGAGCGCTGCACGTCGTGCTTGGCGCATCGGCGCTGTCGTCGCTGCTCGTGCTCCTCGCGCTGACCGCGAAGGACTTCACGCTCGCCTACGTGGAGGGCCGCATCAGCCGCGACCTTCCGCTCGCATACCGGCTCACCGCGTTCTGGAGCGGACAGGAAGGGTCGCTGCTGCTCTGGCTCACCGTGCTCGCCGGTGCCGGCACGCTGATGGTCCGCTCGCTCCGCAAGGCAGAGGTGCCCGCGGCGCTGCTCGCCGGCGCGACCGGGATCGTGCTGCTCACCAGCACGTTCTTCGCCGTGCTCGTCGCGTTCATCGCGCGCCCGTTCGCGGTCGTCGACCAGCTGCAGCGTGACGGCGCCGGCATGAGCCCCGCGCTGCAGAACTACTGGATGGCGATCCACCCGCCGACGCTCTACCTCGGCTACGTGGGCGTGGCGATCCCGTTCGCGATCGTGGCGGGCGCCCTGCTCGCACGACGCCAGGACGACGAGTGGATCGGCACGGCCCGACGCTGGGTGATCGCCAGCTGGGTGTTCCTCACGCTCGGCCTGCTGCTCGGAGCGCGCTGGGCGTACGAGGAGATCGGCTGGGGCGGCTACTGGGCGTG
>JAGQUL010000151.1 GCA_020438525.1 Thermoleophilia bacterium
CCGCGGTCTCGCGACCGGAGCCCGGTCCGCGAACGAAGACCTCGACCTTCTGCAGGCCGTTCTCCATGCCCTTGCGGGCAGCGGCATCGGCGGTGACCTGCGCGGCGTGGGGGGTCGACTTGCGCGAGCCCTTGAAGCCCGCGGTGCCGGCGCTCTCCCAGACGATCACGTCGCCCTGGCGGTCGGTGAGCGTGACGAACGTGTTGTTGAACGACGTCTTCACGTACGCGCGACCGACGGGGATGTTCTTCTTTGCCTTGCGGCCGGCGCGAGAGCGGGCCTGGGTCCTTCGGGGCGGTGCCATGTGGTGCTGCGTTTCCTTGCTGTAGTGGTGTGGTCTCGTCGCGGATCCGCTGGGGATCCTGGATCACGCCGTTGAACTACTTGGTCGCCTTCTTCTTGCCGGCGACGGTCTTCTTCGGGCCCTTGCGGCTGCGCGCGTTGGTCTTGGTCTTCTGACCGCGGACCGGAAGGCCACGACGATGGCGGATGCCGCGGTAGCAGGCGATCTCCATCAGGCGCTTGATGTTCTGCGCGCGCTCGCGGCGCAGGTCACCCTCGACGGTGAGGTTGTTGTCGATGTAGCCGCGCAGCTGCGTGACCTCGTCCTCGGTGAGGTCGCGGATCTTGCGGCTGCGATCGATCTTGCAGTCGTCGAGGATCGTCTGGGCGGTGGTGAGCCCGATGCCGTAGATGTACGTGAGGGCGATCTCCGCGCGCTTGTTGGGCGGGAGGTTGATGCCTGCGATACGTGCCATTGGTCGTCGTCTCCCTGTCAGCCCTGGCGCTGCTTGTGGTTGGGGTCCTTGCAGATGACGAGCACGCGACCGTGCCGTCGAATGATGCGGCACTTGTCGCACATCGGCTTGACCGAAGGTCGGACCTTCATCTGGAGACCCTCCATGGGGGTTGGGCTTGGTCTGGAAATTCGTCGCGCGCGAGGTACGTCCAACCCCGTTGGTGTGGGCACACCATCGAGGTCCGTCCCGTGTGTGCACGCACGCACGGGCAGGCCGCACTCGGCCGCGAATGAGGACTGTATCAGAATCGGGAAGCCGGCGCGCAGGGCACCGATCCTTCGGAATCCCGCAGCGCCTGCCGGAGATCGTCTCGCCCCGATCGAGTTTCGCATCACAGGGCCGGAACCCGGCAACCACGTGCGAAGCTCACGCCGAGCGCGTCAGCACGAGCGGGCCGTCGTCGGTGACCGCGATGGTGTGCTCGACGTGTGCGCTGAGCGATCCGTCGGCCGTGTAGATCGACCAGCCGTCGGCCTCGTCCTCGACGATGTCGACCGTCCCGATCGCGATCATCGGCTCGATCGCGAACACGTAGCCGGGCTCGAGCACGGGTCCGGTGCCGGCCGTGCCGTAGTTGGGCACCTGCGGGTCCTCGTGCATGTTTCGGCCCACGCCGTGCCCCACGAGCTTGCGGATCACGTGGAACCCGGCAGCCTCGGCCACCTCCTGCACCGCGTGCCCGATGTCGCCCACGGTGTGCCCGGGCCTGCATTGCTCGATGCCCGCCTCGAGCGCGTCGTAGCTGACGTCGATCAGGCGCTGCGCCTCGCCGCCACCGGTTCCGCCGACCACGTACGAGCGGGCGCTGTCGCTGACCCAGCCGCGCAGCGTCACGCCACAGTCGATGCTGAGCAGGTCGCCCTCCGCGAGCGGCTCGTCGTCGGGTATGCCGTGCACGACCTTGTCGTTGACCGACGTGCAGAGCGTGGCCGGGAAGCCGTGGTAGCCCTTGAACGTCGGCTGGCCGCCGTGCTCACGGATGAACTCCTCCGCCACGCGATCGAGCTCCGCGGTGGTCACGCCGGGCTGCACCAGCGGCGCGAGCAGGTCATGGACCTTGGCGAGCACCGCGCCGGAGCGCTGCATGAGCTCGATGTCCTTGTCTGACTTGCGGATGATCACCCGGTTTCTCCCTGCGTCGATCGGTACCGGAAAGCGTACCGGATGTCGCGGCGTGTATCGCGCTGCCGTGCGGGCACCGTCCCCTCACGAGGAGCGGAAGGGGGACGACATGGTGGAGCGCGCGGCAGAAGCGATTCGCGATGGCCGACAGGCGGCGGCAGAGCGCCACATGGCGGAGATCGAGATGGAGCAGGCGCTGATCCGGCAGGAGCAGCGTTCGCAGCCACACACCGGCGTGCCGATCGTCGAGCAGGCCGACGGGGCCGACGACACCCACGACGACGGCGCCAATGCGATCACTGCAGGCCAGGGCTTCCAGCACGAGGAATCGGGCGGGTCGATCGTGTCACCCGGTGCCGGGACCGATCCGAGCGAGACCCAGACTTCGCATGGCGACACCGATCCGAACCAGCTGCACGTCGACGACGAGGTCGACCTCGAGCCCGGCGAGCGCACCTTCGAGGGCGACGGTCGTCACTCGCTCGACGATCAGTAACGCGCCCTGCTCGAATCGGCACGTCGCACGCCCGGCCACGCGATCGTTGCAGCGACGATCGCGGCGGATGCCGACGACAGCTCGAATGCTCCGTCGGTTCCCGTCCACGCCACGGCGGCGGCGACCGCCGCGACCACGGCGATGCGGCCCGAGCGCACTCGATCGCCGCGCAGCGGACCGTGCCCGCGGTCGTCGCGTGCACGCAGCCTGCTCGGAAGCGGCCAGGCGAGCAGCACGGGCGCCGTGACCAGCAGCAGGCCGAGCAGGACCTGCGCGCCCATCGCGTGGTCGTCCCAGCCGGGGCGGAACGTGAGCGTGCCCTCGGTGGAGCCCACGACGATCGCGGCGGCGAGCATCGCGGCGCCGGCGAGCCGCGAGCGTCGAGCGTCCCGCGAGTCGGCGAAGGTCACCGCAGCGAGCACGATCGCGACGGGAAGCCCCGGCAGCCGCGTCGCGAGCCAGCCGGCCAGTCCGACCAGCGCGATGCAGTCGAACGCGGTCGGTGGGTCGCCCACGCTCCGCACCGCGATTCGCGCAGCGAGCAGCGCGCCCACGCACGAGAGCAGGTCGGTCTGCGCGGGAATCGCGAACGGGACTGCGGCGAAGGGCGCGAGGGCCGAGGCGATGGCGCGGCGCGGCGCGATCTCGCGAACGATCGCCCACGCCAGGAAGGTCGCGATGCCGCCGCGCACCCCGGAGTGGAAGCCGTGCGAGGTGCCGGCCGACACGAACACGATCGCGCTGGCGAGCAGCGCCCATGCCGTTGCCGGGTGCCAGGGCACCACCGAGCGGGCAAGCGACGTGACCCGCATCGCGCGCGTCAGCCGCCGGCGGCGACCGGCTGCATCGCGGCGTCGAGCGCCGCGCGGACCTCGTCGGGCGCGCGGTCGCCGTCGATCGTCGCGAGCGTGCCCTGGTCGGCGTAGTAGTCGGCGACCGGGCGCGTCTGCTCGGCGTACACCTTCAGGCGATTTCGAACCGCCTCGGGGGTGTCGTCGTCGCGCTGGTACAGCTCGCCGCCGTCGAGGTCGCACACGCCGTCGACCTTCGGCGGCTTCGTGTTCAGGTTGTAGGGCGTCTGGCAGCTGCGGCAGATCCAGCGTCCCGACAGTCGATCGACCAGCACGTCGTCGGGCACGCGGATGTCGAGCGCCACGTCGACGTCGCGGTCGAGCTCGCCGAGCGTCTCGTCGAGGGCCACTGCCTGCGCGCGCGTGCGCGGGAATCCGTCGAGCAGGAGCCCGCGGTCCTCGGGCAGGTCGTCGACGAGCTCGCGGATGAGGCCGATGATCAGCGAGTCGGGAACGAGCTCACCCGCGTCCATGTACCCCTTGGCCTTCACGCCGAGGCGCGTGCCCGCGGCCACGGCGTTGCGGAGCAGGTCGCCGGTCGCGACGTGCGTGAGTCCGTACTGCGACACGAGGTGTCCGGCCTGGGTTCCCTTGCCCGCTCCGGGCGGGCCCATGATGAGGGCGGTCGGGGTGTGCGTCATGGTGTTCCTCTTTCGCGAGCGCGCCCCGTGGCGGCGTCTCGTCATCGGCTCGATTTCGCGTGAATGGCCATTCTATCGAGGTACGCGCCTCGACGATGCCTTGCGTGGGCGAAATCCGTGCGCTACGGTCAGTCGGTACCGTCGAGCACGACCCGAAGGGAGCACGCCATGACTGCAGCACGAACCGCAGCTTTCGCCGTGCCCGGGTCGAGCACGGCCGCCGTTCGCTGACGACTCGCGACGGCCACGGACCCGTCGACCCGTCCCTTCGCGGCACCGCGCATGCGCCGACTCCGGCGCCCGCCTCGTGCCACATCTCGCAAGGACGGAACCTCCGTTGCATGAAGACACGTCGTCGCGCACCACGGTACGCGACTCATTGACCGACTCGGCCGACGCCGCCTGGCGCGCGCGGCTCGGCGAGCAGACACTCGACCAGCTGGGCTGGACACGCGCCGTGCGGATGCTTCCGCTCGACTGGATGGACGACGACGACCGCGCATGCCCGGCCCGCGTGGTTCGCGTCGACCGGGGCGGGCTGCTGCTCGTGGCGACGGGCAGCGCTCCGCCGACGCGGGTTCGGGCACGACTCGACGAGCAGGTCGTGGTCGGCGACTGGCTGCTCGTCGCCGACGACGTGGCTCGTCGACTCGTGCCACGCGCGAGCCTGCTCGCGCGGCGCGATCCGACGAGGTCCACGCACCCGCAGCCGATCGCAGCGAACGCCGACGTCGTGCTCGTGGTCGAGGCGCTCGCACCGGACCGGTCGATCAACGACGGCCGCGTCGCCCGCATCGCCGCGCTCGCGCGGGCGGCAGGGTCGACGCCGCACGTGGTGCTCACCAACAGCGACCGCATCGAGGACCATGGATCGTTGCCGGCGACGGTCGCCGGTGCTCCCGCCACGGCCACGAGCATCGTCGACGGGACCGGCATCGAGGAAGTCAGGGGACTGGTGGGACGCGGCTCGACCGCAGTGCTTGCCGGCGCCTCGGGCGCGGGCAAGAGCTCGCTCGTGAACGCGCTGCTCGACGACGAGCTGCTCGCGGTCGGCGCTCGACGCGGATCGGGCACGGGCCGCCACACGACCGCGACCAGTCGACTCGTTCCCGTTCCGGGCGGCGGGCTGCTCGTCGACACCCCGGGCGTGCGGCTCGTGGGAATGCACGCGGGCGCGGGCGAATCCCTGCTCGGCGGCGAGGTGGAGGCGCTGGCCGAGCACTGTCGCTTCCGGGACTGCCGCCACGACGGCGAGCCGGGCTGCGCCGTGGCGGCGGCGGTGGATCGCGGCGAGCTCGAAGCAGGCACGCTGCGTTCGCTGCGCCAGCTCGAGCGCGAGGCGCGGTACGAGCGTGCGCGTGCCGACGCAGGAGCACGTGCCGAGCTTCGCCGTGACAGGCGTGCACGGGGGCGCGAGGCCGCCCGAGCACGCCGCAGCGGCGAGTTCGTGGAGCGGCGGCGCGACTAGCCGTGCGCGACTGCCGCGTCGGTACCGAGGAGTTCCCGGTGCCGGCGTGGCGGCGGTCGTCGTCGTCCTACTTCAGGAAGCCCTCGTAGTTGCGCATGACGAGCTGCGACTCCATCTGCCGCATCGTGTCGAGCGCCACGCCGACCACGATCAGGATCGTGGTGCCGCCGAACGCGTTCGAGACGCGCTGGTTGATGCCGAACACGTTCACGAAGATCGCCGGCAGGATGATCAGCACGGCGAGGTAGATCGCGCCGAAGAAGGTGAGGCGGACCAGCACGCGGTTGAGGTACTGCGCCGTGGGTGCGCCGGGGCGCACGCCGGGGATGAAGCCGCCGTACTTCTTGAGGTTGTCGGCCTGGTCGACCGGGTTGAACTGCACGAGCGTGTAGAAGAACGTGAACAGGATCACGAAGCCGGCCGTGATCGTGACGCCCACGTAGCTGTACGGGCCGAGGTACGTGTTGATGAAGTCCTGCACGCCCTGGTTCGGAATCGACGACGCGATGATCGTCGGGAACGCCATCAGCGCCGAGGCGAAGATGATCGGGATCACGCCCGCGGTGTTGACACGGATCGGCAGGTAGGTCGATCCGCCGGTGGTCATCTTGCGGCCGACCATGCGCTTCGCGTACTGGACCGGGATGCGGCGCTGACCTTCCTGGATGAACACGACTGCGGCGGTGATCGCCACGAGCAGCACCGGAACCGCGAGGCGCGTGCCGATCGGCAGCTGCATCCAGGTCTGGATGCCGGGGATCACGCCGGAGATGATCGACGCGAAGATGAGCAGCGACATGCCGTTGCCGATGCCGCGCTGGGTGATCAGCTCGCCGATCCACATGAGCAGCGTGGTGCCGGCGGTCATCGACACGACGAACAGCATCATGCGTGCGATGCCGTGGACGGTCGTGAGGTCCGCCTGCTCCTGGCTGAGCAGCGGCGCGTTGCCGGCGGTCTGGGTGCGCAGCACCATGTAGAAGCCGAACGACTGCATCGCCGACAGGCCCACCGCGAGGTATCGCGTGTAGCGATTGATCTTGTTGTAGCCGGTCTCGCCCTCCTTCTGGAGCTGCGCGAGCGTCGGCACGACCGAGGTCATCAGCTGCATGATGATGCTCGCGGTGATGTACGGCATGATGCCGAGGCCGAAGATCGCCGCGTTGCCCAGGCCGCCGCCGGTCCACAGGTTGAGGAAGTCGAAGATTCCGCCGTTGAGGGCGTCCTCGAGCCCGTCACGCGGGATGCCCGGCACCGTGATGAACGAGCCGACGCGATAGATCGCCAGCATCGCCAGCGTGAAGAAGAGCTTGGTGCGCAGCTCGGGAATGCGGAATACGTTTCCGAGCGCAGCAAACGAGATTGTTCCCATGACCGGGCAGCCTACCGCACGAATCGCCGTTGATCGCGCGAAATAGGTACGACATACGGATCTCGACCGTGAATGACCGCGTTATACCGGTAGTGGACAGGCGCCGGAGCAGGCGCACGACCCGGACGAGGGGCCACTTGATGGACGGAGTTGGAGCAGGGCGAAGCGTGCCCGCAGCAACGGTGCAGAGCGCTGCAGGTAGCGGCAAGAAGGACGTGACGTCGCTGCTTGCGACATCCGAGAAGGACGACAAGAAGCCGGAAGGTGCCGCCCAGGCCACCGAGGGCGCGGTCGCGATCGCGCCGGCATCGAACTCCGGACCCGACCACGCCGAGCGCCCGCCGACCACCGATCGCGCCACCGCCGAACGACGCGGCGGCGACCCGGCCGCAGATGGCGCAGATACCGCCGCAGGCACCGACGCGGCGGATTCGTCCACGAAGAAGAAGACGACCACGCTCGCGCACCTCGTCGAGGAGGTCCACGACGACAAGCCGGCGCAGGCGAGCCAGGTCCTGCGCACGGCGGAGGCGGCCGATCAGCGCGGCGCGGCCGACGCCGAGGTGGACATTGCCGGCGCGGCGAAGGCCGCCAACGATCCGATCAAGCCGCTGCCCGAGGGCGATTCGCTCGACGATCCGGTGCTCGACGAGCGGCTCGACCGCGCGAAGGAGTCGGCCGCATCGGCGGAGGCTGCAGCGGATGCGCTCGCGAAGGCGCACGACCGGCTGGACGAGGCGCGGCGCGACAACAATCCCGGCCTGCAGAACGAGGTCCAGGACGAGATCGACGACCTCGAGAAGGTCGCGCAGCTCGCGATCGAGGAAGCGCGCGCAAACCGGCAGATGGCGGAGCGCTACGTGGAGGTGACGTACGGCATCTCGCTCGGCGACATCGAGGATCGCCGCGGCTTCTCCGAGGACCTCGAGTTCAACGACATCGAACACCGGATCGACAAGGCCGAGGCGAAGATGCGCGAGCAGGGTGGTTCGATGCCCCCCGAGCCCCCCGAGCTGCCCGAGCTGCCCGAGCTGCCGCCGCTGCCCGAGCCGCCGAGGCGCCCGCTTCCGTACCCGCCGATCGACGAGTTTCCGCGGCCGGTTCCGGCGCCGGATCCGATGCCGCGACCGATGCCGTATCCGATGCCGTACCCGAACGATCCGCCGATCGACCGCTTCCCGCAGTGGCCCGGCATCGACGAGCGGCACGCGATCGAGTACCTGTAGCAGTCGGTTGGGAGCGCGCCGATCGCCGCCTACGTGGCGACGGTCGGCGCTGCCACGCTCACGACCTCGTCACCGGCGTGCAGCTCGAAGTCGCCGGTGGGGTTGCGAGCGACGAGCTGGTCGGAGCGGAACACGGCGACGACGAGCTCGCCGTCGCGACGATGCTGGTGCAGCGGTCCCGCGCTTGATGCGTCCACGGTGCGTTCGAGCAGGTCGAGTCCGCTGCCGCGCTCGAGCAGCTCCTCCACGACCTGCACGTAGTGCGGGGCGTTCGCGGCGAGGCCCATCATCCGGCCGGTGGCGCCGGATGTGGTGAGCACCACGTCGGCGCCCGAGCTCCGCAGCAGCGGTGCGTTCTCGAGCTCGCGGGCAGCGGCGACGATCCGGACCTTCGGGTTGAGGTTGCGCACGGAAAGGGTCACGAGCACGGCGGCGTCGTCGCGGTTCGGCGTGACGATCACCACGCGTGCACGGTCGACGCGCGCTGCGAGCAGCAGCTCGTTGCTCGATGCGTCCCCGTGGATGCCGACGCAGCCCATCCGCGCTGCGGCGGCGAGCGCCTCGTCACCGGGGTCGATCACCACGACCCGCTCGCCGACCTCGCCCTGTTCGCGCAGCGACTCGAATGCGGTTCGACCCTTCACCCCGAATCCACAGATCACGACATGGTCCTGCACGCGCTTCCTCCATCGGCCCTCGCGCAGCACGCTGCGCGTGGCGGTTGCGATCAGCTCCACCGACGTACCCACGAGCAGCACGAGGAACACGATGCGGGCGGGCGTGACGATGAACGTGGTGAACAGGCGCGCCGTGTCGGAGACCGGAACGACGTCGCCGTACCCGGTCGTGGTGACGGTCACGGTTGCATAGTAGAGCGAGTCGAGGAAGTCCACGACCCCGTCGGCCGTGTCGGTGTACCCGTCCCGCTCGAGGTAGGTGCCGAGCGTGATGATCGCCAGCATCAGCGCGCCGATGAACACGCGCCACGACAGCTGCCCGAGCGGGTTGAACCGGAACTCCTCCGGCATTCGCATGTCCACGCGTGAGCTCACTGCTCCGCCCTACCCGCCGCTGCCGCCCCCCTCACGCACCCGCGTGCAAGCATGACGCATCCGAACCGGACCGGACACCGCACGACCCCGGCCCCGACGCGCCCCGACCCGACGCGCCCCGACCCGACGCGCCCCGACCCGACGCGCCCCGACCCGACGCACGTAACGAAAATGGGCGTATGGCCCAACTTCGTTACCTGGGCCCCGCGCCGCGCCACACCGGGCGCGGCGACACACCGACCACCAACCCGATCCACGTAACGAAAGTGGGCGTATGGCCCAACTTCGTTACCTGGGCCCCGCGCCGCGCCACACCGGGTCCCGCGCGGCGCCATACCCGACCTCGCGGCGCCGACAGAAGAAGACGAGGCCCGCCGGAGCGGACCTCGCCTGGAATCACGTGTGGGGTGAGCCTCAGCCCTTCTTGGCCTCGTACTCCGCCTGCTTCGCGAGCTTCTCGGCGTGTCGACCGTGCGGCTTCGGACCCTCGATGAACTCGACGGTACCGCCGGCGGCTTCGACCTTCGCCTTGGCGCTCTCGCTGGCCTTGTGCACGCGCACGGTGAGCTTCACGTTCAGCTCGCCGCGACCGAGCAGCTTGACCGGGTGCTTCAGGCTGGGGATCAGGCCCGCCTGTCGCAGCAGCTCCGGGGTGACCTCGGTGCCGGCCTCGAAGGAGGCGAGCGACTCGACGTTCACCGGCAGGGTGTGCGTGCGGAACGGACCCATCGGCATCGACATCTTCTTGTTCGAGCCGCGCAGCTTTCCGACCCGCATGTAGACGGGCATCTGGCCACCCTCGAAGCCGGGGCGAACGCCGCCGCCCGAGCGGGCCTTCTGACCCTTGGTGCCGCGACCGGACGTCTTGCCCTTGCCGCTTGCCGGGCCGCGCCCGACGCGGGTGCGCGACTTCGTGGCACCCTTGGCGGGGGCCAGGTCGTGCAGTCCCTTGTTCTCGAGTTCGGACGTCGTCATGTCAGCCCTTCGCTTCCTCGACGCGGACGAGGTGCTCGACCAGCCGCAGCTGGCCGCGGAGCACGTCGTCGAGCTCGCGCGTCGTCGTGTCGTTGATCTTCTTCAGGCCGAGCGTCTCGAGCGTTGCGCGGTGGCGCGGCTTCTGACCGATTCGGCTGCGGGTCTGGGTGATCTTGACCTTCGTAGCTGCCATTCTGGATCACTCCTCGCCTGCGGCGTCTTCGGTGGTCTCGGACTCGGTCTCGGGCGCGTCTGCAGGCTTCTCGGCCACTGCGGTCGCGGTCGCCGCCTCGGTCTCCTCGGCCTCCTGGTGCGACGCGACCTCGGCCTCGTGCGCCTTGTGCGCGGCCTGGACCTCGCTCGCATCGGCCTCGGCCAGCGCGCCGCCCTCGCCCTTGGCCCACTGGTCGGCGGTCACGCCCACGTGGCCGGTCTCGGCGCTCCACGCAAGGCGGGCACCCAGGACCTCGTTGACGCTCTTGCCGCGCAGCGCGGCGACGTCCTCGGGCATGCGCAGCTGCTGGATCGCGTCGACCGTCGCTCGCACCATGTTGATCGGGGTGCGAGTGCCGATGCACTTGCTGAGGATGTCCTTCACGCCGCCCAGCTCGAGCACTGCGCGCACGCCCGCACCGGCGATGACGCCGGTACCTGCGCTGGCGGGCTTGAGGAAGACGTGACCTGCACCGAAGCGACCCTCGACCGGGTGCGGGATGGTGCCACCGATGCGCGGGATGCGCATGATGTTCTTGCGCGCCTCCTCGAGCGCCTTGCTGATCGCGACGGGGACCTCGTTGGCCTTGCCGTAGCCCACGCCGACGTTCTCGATCTCGTCACCCACCACGACGAGCGCGGTGAAGCTGAATCGGCGGCCGCCCTTGACGACCTTCGCGACGCGGTTGATCTGGACGACGCGCTCCTGGAGCTCGCGTCCGTTGTACGTTCCTGCTCGGCTCTCTGCCATTTCGTTTCCTTCGACTTCCTTCAGCGGAAGTTGTGTGTTCGATCCCGCGGAGCGGAACTCGAACTCCCAACTTCCGTCCTAGAACTTGAGGCCGGCTTCGCGGGCCGCCTCGGCGAGCGCCTTCACACGCCCGTGGTACAGGTAACCGCCGCGGTCGAAAACGACCTTCTCGACGCCCGCTGCCTTGGCTCGCTCGGCGACGAGCGCACCCACCTTGGCGGGTCGCTCGGCGCGGTCGGTGGAGCGGACATTCGCGTCCATCCACGATGCCGCGGCAAGGGTCGCGCCGGCACGGTCGTCGACGACCTGCGCCTCGATGCCCTTGTTGGATCGGTGCACCACCAGCCGCGGGACGGCGGCGGTGCCGGCGACCTTGTTGCGGATACTCAGGTGGCGGCGCTTGCGCAGCTGCTCGGGGGTTCGCTTGCTCATGTCGGTTCCTGCTTCGTGCTTCCTCTACGGGGCGGATGCGCCGTTACTGCGCGCGCTTGCCGATCTTGCGGCGGATGTGCTCGCCCTTGTACTTGATGCCCTTGCCCTTGTAGGGCTCCGGCGGTCGCAGCTCGCGGATCTTCGAGGCCGTCTGGCCGACCAGCTGCTTGTCGATGCCGACGATCGCCATCTCGGTCTGGTTCTCGACCTTGAACTCGATGCCGTCCGGCGGGGTCAGGACCACGGGGTGCGAGAAGCCGGCCGAGAGGTCGACGTCCTTGCCCTTGGCCACGAATCGATAGCCGACGCCGACGATCTCGAGGCGCTTCTCGTAGCCCTCGGTCACGCCGGTGACCATGTTCTGCAGCAGCGAGCGCGACAGACCATGCAGCGCCTTGTGGCGCGGGCGGTCGCTGGGGCGCTGCACGACGACGCTGCCGTCCTCGACGACGACCGTCATGTCGGCGTCGAGCTGCTGGTCGAGCGAGCCCTTCGGCCCCTTCACGGTGACGACGTTGCCGGCCGCGACCGACACCTCGACGCCCGCGGGGAGCGTGATGGGGAGCTTTCCGATGCGTGACATTTCCGTACTTCCTTCTCTACCGGTCCGTGTCCGGGCGAGTGCTCGATCCGCTACCAGACGTAGCAGAGCACCTCGCCGCCGACGTTGTGGCCGGCTGCTTCCTTGCTGGTCATGACGCCCTTGGACGTCGACATGATCGCCACGCCCAGGCCGCCGAGCACCTTCGGCAGGCGCGAGCTCGGGGCGTACTCGCGCCGACCCGGCTTGCTCATGCGGCGGATGCCGGTGATGACCTGCTTGCGGTCGTGCGTGTACTTGAGCTTCACGACGAGGACCTTGCAGTAGGAGCCCTGCTCCACCGAGTAGTCCTCCACGTAGCCCTCGCGCTTGAGGATGCGGGCGATCGCCTCGAGCAGCTTGCTCGACGGCACGGCCACCTCGTCCTTGAGCGCGCGGCTTGCGTTGCGCAGTCGCGTGAGCATGTCGCCGACCGGGTCGTTGACCTGACCGCGGTAGCGGATCTCGCTGATGTCGATGGTCTGCTTCATGTGTGGATCACCAACTCGCCTTCGTCATGCCGGGGATCTGCCCCTTGTGCGCCATCTCGCGCAGGCAGATGCGGCACAGGCCGAACTTGCGGAACACGGCCTTGCTTCGACCGCACATGCGGCAGCGCGTGTAGCCGCGGACCGCGTACTTGGGGGGCCTGGCGGCCTTGACCTTGAGTGACGTCTTTGCCATCTGAACGCTTCTCCTTACGCCTGCTGGCCCGGCTTGCGGAACGGGAACCCGAACTTGTCGAGGAGGAGCCTGGAGCCCTCCTTCGAGCCGCCGGCGATCGTGAACACCACGTCCATGCCGCGGGTCGTGTCGACCGAGTCGTAGTCGATCTCCGGGAAGATCGTCTGGTCGGTGATGCCGAGCGCGAAGTTGCCCTGGCGATCGAAGGCCGTGGCCTTGATGCCGCGGAAGTCGCGGATGCGGGGCAGCGCCGTGACGAGCAGTCGGTCGAGGAACTCGTACATGCGGTCCCCGCGCAGCGTCACCTTGCAGCCGATCGGCATCTCCTCGCGCAGCTTGAAGGTGGCGACCGACTTCTTGGCGCGGGTCACGACCGGCTTCTGGCCGGCGATCTGCCCCATCTGTTCGACCGCCGCGTCAAGCAGCTTCGAGTTCGTCTTGGCATCACCCACGCCCATGTTGAGCGTGATCTTCTCGAT
>JAGQUL010000152.1 GCA_020438525.1 Thermoleophilia bacterium
GGGCGGAGCGTGGGCCGATCGACGCAAATTGGCGCACGCGCGTCAGCTGCGCCCCGAGCTCGGTCGATGGACGAACTACCGCGAGGTGCACCTCCAGCACCCCGATCTACCCCGAACTACTCCCACGAAGGCCGCCGACGGACCAGCCCTCCGACGGCGGCCTTCGATCTTCCCCGACCCCGCCCGGAGCGGGACATTCGGAGCCCCGCACTCGATAGACAGGAAGCAGGCCGGCACCAGCCGGTCGCATTCGGGGGAGCAGCTGGTCGTTGGGGGACCTGCAGGTCGATCACTACGTGCGATTCGCGCGCGAGCCCGCTCGCGGGGCATCGCTGCCTGCCGTGGACCTGCCCGAGCACGAGCCGGCACTCCCGGATCGCTTCGGCGACCAGGTCCGTGCGCGCTTGCCGCTCGTCGTGGGCGGCGCCGTGGCCGGTGCCGCGACGCTCGCCACGATCGCCACGCGATCCGGCGCACCGGTGTTTGCCCGCATCGTCGACGGGATCGCAGGCGCGATCGCAGGCGCATCCACCGTCGCGCTGGGCGGGGTCGCATTCGACTCGATCGCGCAACGAGGCCAGACACGCCGCAGCACCGCGCCACAGGCATCCGGCGACGTGCGAGCGAGCGGCGAGCACCTGCGGGTGATGACCTTCAACGTCCACGGCGGAACCGGCGAGTTCGGGTCGTCGTTCGGCGGCCCGCAGGAGCTCGAGGGGATCGCGGCAGCGATCGAGCGCGAGCACCCCGACGTGGTGCTGCTACAGGAGGTCAACGACTTCTCGGTCGAGGATGGGTTCGACGACATGCTGGCGTCGCTCGCCGACCGGCTCGATCCGGATGGAGCGGTGTCCACGCCCGTCGTGCGCAACGCGACCGGCCGCCAGTTCGGCAATGCGGTGCTCACGTTCAACGGCACGACGATCGACGATGCGCGCGCCCTGCTGAGCCCGGACCCACAGGGCGACGGAGCCGTGCGACGCGGCGTGGCGATCGTCGACACGGTCTACGCGGCGGTGGAGTCCGCGGTGCGCGGACACGGATCGAGGCCGCTGGGCACGACCCAATATCGGCCGCGGTCGACGTCGGACGTGCTCGTGCGCACGCCTGCCGGCACCTCGGTTCGCGTGCTTGCGGGGCACTTCGGCTGGGCCGAAGGCGGCATCGACATTCCTCGACGCCAGGTCGATCCGACCGCGGCGCTGCTCGGCGCGTGGGACGGACCGACGATGCTCGGCGCCGACTTCAACGTGCGCAGCGGCACGAGGAACGGCGACCTCGAGGCGACGGCGTTCGCCGCCGCCGGGATGCACGACGCGTTCACCCAGCTTGGATACGCCACCGACGATCCCCGACGGGGCAGCTTCGGCAGCGGGCGGACCGGTGGTGCGCCCATCGATCGCGTCTACGCGTCACGGCAGCTGCAGGCACGCGACATCCACGTCGCGACCTATCCCGACGGCGAGCCGGCGGCTAGCGACCATCGACCGGTCGTCGTGGACTACACGATCACCGGCGACCGGTCGGGCTGACGGCTCAGGCGAGCACGTCCGACTTGAGCTTGTCGAACTCGGCCTGCGAGATCACGCCGGCGTCGAGCAGGCCCTTCGCCTTGTGCAGGTCGTCGGCGGCCGAGCCGCCGGAGAGCCGACGCTGCGCGGCGATCGCGGCCTCGCGCAGCTCGCGATCCTGCTCGGTCTCGCGCGGGCGCACGATCGTGTAGGCGAGCACGCCGAGCACCGGCAGGAACACGAGGAAGATCGTCCAGAGCGCCTTGGCCCATCCACCGTGGTCGTTGCGGCGGAAGTTGTCCATGAACACGCTGATCACCACGAAGACCCACATCACGAGGATCGAGAACACGATCATCGTCCAGATCAGGTTGAGCAGGGGGTAGTCTTCCATGGTGAATCCTTGGTTGCGGAACCGAACGGTGCGACGCTACCTGCCCGACCGGTCGTCAGGCAAGCGTGCCCTGCGTGGGTGCAGGTTCGGCTAGTGCCGGACCGTCGTTGTGCACGTCGTTCACCGCGCGCGAGACCGGCCACGCCTCCATCCGGTCGGCCGGGAACGGGCGCAGCAGCTCGAGCAGCAGCTCGGTCTGCTCGGGCGGGGTCTCGAGCCACGCCTGTGCGTCTTCGCCGTCGAGGATCGCCGGCATCCGGTCGTGGATCGGCGCGCACAGCTCGTTCGGGGTCGTGGTGATGATCGTGAACGTGAGCTCGGGGACGTTGTCGGGCGTCGTCCACTCCTCCGCGAACCCTGCGAGCAGGAACGGCTCGCAGGGCTCGCCCGGCACGGCCTGACGCTCGAGGCGCTCGCCTCGGTCGGTGTCGATCGCCGCGCCCTTCACGCGGATCACGTGCGGGACCTTCGAGCCCTTCGGGCCGGCCCACTCGTAGAACCCGGTGACCGGCACGAGGATGCGTCCCTTGCGGACCGCCGTGCGGAACGCAGGCTTGTCGATCACGGTCTCCGCGCGGGCATTGATGAGCGGGCGGATGTCCTTGCCGGGCAGCCGCGCCCAGGCGGGTACGAGCCCCCACTCGGCGCCCTGCAGCACGCGCTCGCCGGACGGGTTCAGCCCGAGCACGGGAAGCACCTGGCTCGGTGCGGCGTTCCATGTCGGCTGCACGCTGCCCGCAGCGAGCTGCGCGTCGAGCAGGTTGGCGAGCGTGCGCCCCGGGAGCGCGAGCTGGTAGCGACCACACATGCGGCGAAGGCTAACGCAGCAGGGGGTCGACCGGCTGGTCGAGCGATGCCGGTCGTCGTCGCACCGCCTCCGCGCCGGCTGCGACGAGGAGCGCGCATGCACAGCCGAGCAGGGCCCCGGCGACGATGTCGGTCGGGTAGTGCACGCCCAGCACGACGCGGGAGAACGCGGTGAGCGATGCGTAGGCGCCGAGCACAAGGACTCCCCACCACGCCCGCAGCCGAGGCTCGGCGAGCAGCAGCGCGGCGGCGAGCGCGAACGCGAGCGTCGCGTGGCCGCTCGGCATCGACCAGCCGCCAGCGTGGTAGGCCGCGATGTCGGGTCGCGGCCGCTGGAACACCTGCTTCAGCGCCCCGAACGCGACGTCGGCGAGCAGCACGCTCACCACGACCTGCGCCGCGCCAAGCGGTCGCCGCCGCACGATCAGCAGTGCGGCTGCGATCGCGACCAGCACCGAGTAGCGCAGGTCGTAGCCCCAGCGGGTGAGCGTTCGCATCACGTCACCGAACCAGCCGTCGCGCAGCGACTGCGCGTGCACGTCGATCGCCCGGTCGAAGGCGGGGCTGCCGAACGTGCTCACCACGATCGCGATCGCGAGCGAGGCGAGCAGGCAGGCCCCGGCGGCCAGCAGCAGCCGGCGCGCGGGGCTCACTTGCCGAGGTCGAGCTTCCCGAATCCGACTGCGTCGACGTACTCGGGATGGTCGATGTACGGGTTGCGGTTGCCCTGCACGCGCTGCACCTCGTCGTTGCGGGCGCGCTCGTTGTCGTCGACGGGATCCTGGATGTTCCACTTGAGCAGCGTGGGCAGCTCATGCCGGAAGTTCTCGAGCGTGAAGTCCTGCGTGCGCGACTGCGAGTAACGCGTGTAGAAGTAGAGCAGGCCGCGGGCGATGTCGCCCTTCACGCTGTCGCGCGGCTCGAACACGGTCTCGCCGAGCGCGTCCACCCCGAGCTTGGCCTGGTTCGGGCCCTCGCCGGTCGACCACTCGACCTTGAGCACCTCGCCGTAGGGATGGCTGCCGCGGCGCTCGTTGGTGCGGATGTCGGCCGGCTGCAGGTGGTGCAGGTCGCTCTGCGCGATGCCGGTGGCGCCCTTCGACTGCGGCCACGTGTGCTCGGTGTTGAGCCCGCGGTCGTACGCGTCCTTGCGGTTGGTGATCGGACCGTGCAGCTCGCCGGTGAACACGTCCTCGACCTGGTTGTCGCCGTCGAGGTCGGCCACGTCGCCGAACAGCTCGTCGCGTGCCTGTGCGTAGCCGCGGTCGACGTGACCGGTTCGCACGATCAGGTGCAGCGCCCGCAGCAGCTCCGCACCCTGCTTGCCCTGGGCGGTGGCGTAGTACTTCTCGAGGTCGCCCGATGCGGCACGTTGCTGGGCGCCGGCGGCGGTGTCGGGCGCGAGCGTCGCGACCGGGGCGATGCTGCGGTTGGGCGCGAGCGGAGCGGCAGGCGCGAGAACGGAGGCGGGAGCGACGGTGGCGAGCTGCATGGCGAAAGTCTGACCGCTCGGGCTCGTTCGTGACGCACTTTTCGGCAGTTCGTCCCGATGCGGCCAGACCGGTGGCTCGATCGTCGTGGCGACGAGAAGATTCGAGCGTCGATCAGCGCTCGCGCGTCGCCCAGCGATGCAGCAGGTCGATCGATGCCTCGGCATCCTCGAGCGCGAACAGCTCGCCCGGCGAGTGCAGGTAGCGCGTAGGGATGCTCACCACGCCCACCGGAACGCCACGCCCGGCGCGGGCGACGGAATCGGCATCCGTGTAGGTATGACGCCCGGCGGCGCTGATCTGGATGTCGATGTTCGACTGCTCGGCCACGTCCACGAGCTCGCGCGCGATGCGCACGCGAGTCGTCGCTCCGAAGGTGACGGTCGGGCCCTTGCCCACCTCGGAGTCCTCGGCGTGGTCGCCGGGCACGTCGCTCGTCCAGGTCACGTCGATCGCCACGGCCTCGTCGGGCTGCGCGCCGTAGGTGCCCGGGAGCGCGCCGATGCAGCCGATCTCCTCGCGGGTGGCACAGAGCGCGACCACCTCCACGCCGGAGCCCTTCGCCAGGCGTGCCACCTCGAGCGCGATGAACGCGCCGATCCGGTCGTCGACCGAGCGGCTCATGACGCGCCGGTTGGGGAACACGTGCGGCGTGGTATCGAGCACGATCGGATCGCCGATCCGCATCAGCGCCTTGGCCTCGTCGGCGCTCGATGCACCCACGTCGATCCACATGTCCTTGAGCGTGGGCGCCTTGGAGCGGTCCTTGAGCTGGTGCGCGGCGAGCTTGCCCACGGTGCCGAGCAGCGTGCCGTTGCGCGTGAGGATGCGCACGCGCTGGCCGACGGGGACCGAGAGGTCCCAGCCACCGACCTGCTCGAAGTGCACGAGCCCCTTGTCGTCGATCCGGGTGACGACGAAGCCGATCTCGTCGATGTGCCCGGTGAGCATCACGCGGGGTCCGCTCGCGCCCTTGTTGACCGTGACGTGCACGTTCCCGATCGGATCCGTGTGGATGTCGTCGGCCCAGTCCTTCGCGTACTCGGTGACGAGGTCCGCGGCGGGCTCCTCGAAGCCGGAGGGTGCGGGCGTGTCGAGCAGCCGCATCAGGAACTCGAGCGAGTCGCCGTCGATCCTCACGTCGCCGTCGTAGTACGGCAGCGCGCGCTGCTCGTCGTCGCCCTGGCCCTTTTCGTCGTCGCTCATGCGCCTGCTCCGTTCTTCGCCACCTGCTCCACCCATGCGGTGATCACGTCGATCGACGTGCGCACGTCGCGCAGGTCGACCTGCTCCACCGGCGTGTGCAGGTATCGGGCGGGCACGCTCACCAGGCAGGTGGCCATGCCGCGTCCGGCCTTGATCGTCTGGTCCGCGTCGGTCGCGGTGCGGCGCCCCTTGGCTCGGAGCTGGTGCGGCAGCTCGGCGGACTCGGCGGCATCGATCAGCTCGTCCACCACGCGGGCGGTGAGCGTCGCGCCGCGGGAGATGATCGGGCCGTTGCCGAGCTTCAGGTCGCCGAGGTCGGCGGCGCCGGGCGTGTCGCCGGGCGTGGTCACGTCGACCACGCAGGTCCGGTCGGGCTGGAGGTTGTATGCAGCGACCGTCGCGCCGCCCATGCCGTTCTCCTCCCCCACGCTGCCCACGGCAACGACCTCGGCTGCGACGCCCCGCTCGGCGCACGTTCGTGCGACCTCGAGCGCGACGAACAGGCCGACGCGGTTGTCGATCGAGCGCGAGACGAGGCGTGTGGAACCGGGCCCGCCAGTGCGGTGCGGGGTCACGTCCATCACCATCGGGTCGCCGACGCGCACGAGCGCTCCGGCGGTCTCGGCGTCGGTGGCGCCGATGTCCACCCACAGGTCGTCGATCTTCGGTGCTCGCGCACGAGCGGCGGCGTCGAGCGCGTGCACGGCGGTGCGGCTGATCGTGCCGAACACGGGCCCGCCGGCGGGCGTGCCGTCGATCCGAACGCGCTGGCCGGGCAGCACGACCGGGTCCCAGCCGCCGATCGAGGCGACCTTGCAGAAGCCCTGCTCGTTGATCTTGGTGACGATCAGGCCGATCTCGTCGAGGTGCCCGACGATCGCCACGCGTGGGCCGCTGCCCGCTCCGACCGTGGCGAACGTGTTGCCGATAGCGTCGGTCGACACGGCAGCACCGAACGTCTCGGCGTACGCACGAAACGCGTCGGAGGCCGGCTCCTCGAAACCCGATGGCGCCGGCGTGTCGAGCAGCTCGAGCAGGAACTGCTCGGCCGTCTGTTCAAGGATCTGATCTTCGTTTCCGTCGTCTGTAGGCACGAACGCCTCCTACCCAGCAGGAACCTGCTTTTACCTAGGTATGACAAACGTAGGTAATTCGCCCCGATCACACGAACGGTGCGGCGTCGTAGTCTCGAGGCATGAACTCCCACCACGCCGCCGCCGAAATCATCCCGACCAACGCCGACCTTGCTGCAGCCGAGCGCGCCGAGCTCGCCATGCCGCACGGGGCCCACGCACCCATCACCGGGTGGCACGCCCTGCATGGACTGCCGATCGGGATCCTGCGCGGCCTCGCGCCGGGCTGCGACGTGGAGGTGCTCGTCGAGCAGGTGATCGAGGAGGCCAGCGACCTCGCAGTCGCGGATCGCGTCGCGTGGATCCTGTCGGGTCGCACCGGTCGCCAGCACGTGGTGCTCGCGGCGTCGACCGGCTACCTGGTCGCGATCGTCGGTCCGGAGCTCGACTGGGCCGCCGCGATGCGCCTGGAGCCGGGCGAGCATGCACCGCGCATCGTGAGCGTCGCGAACGCCGACGGCGTGCTGCCGGTGCTCGTGCCCGTCGCGGGCTGACCCGCCGGTCGCGACACGGTCCGCGTAACGAAATCGGGCCAGGGGCCCGACTTCGTTGCCGGGAGTCGCTCGGAGCTACTTCTTCTGCGCCTTCGGGTCGAGCGCGTCGCGCACGCCGTCGCCGATGAAGTTCACGCTCAGCACCGTGATGAAGATCGCGCCTGCCGGCACCCAGACGACCCACCAGTAATTGAGGATCGTCATCAGGTTGCGTCCCTCGGCGAGCATGTTGCCCCAGGTCGCCGTGGGCGGCTGCACGCCGAAACCGAGGAAGCTCAGCGCGCTCTCGCCGATGATCGCACCCGACACGGCGAGCGTCGTGAACACCGCGAGCACGCTCACGCAGTTCGGCAGGATGTGCACGATCATCACGCGCTTGTGGGTCGCACCGAGCGCGATCGCGGCCTCCACGAACTCCTGGTTGCGAAGGCTCACGACCTGCGATCGCACGACGCGGCTCACGCCCATCCAGCCGAGCACGATCAGCACGAGCGCGATGCGGAACCACTCGGGCACGTGCTGCACGACGGGACCAACCTTCGAATCGGGACTCGCCACGATCACCGCCACTGTCAGCAGCAGCGGCATCGACGGGATCGACATCATCACGTTGGCGAACCACATCAGCCCGGAGTCGGCCTTGCCGCCGAAGTAGCCGGCGCTCACGCCCACGAGCGATCCGATCAGGGCCGCGCCGAGGGCCACGCTGATGCCGATCGCGAGCGACGTGCGGCCGGCAGTCACCACGCGCGAGAGCACGTCGCGACCGATCGCGTCGGTACCGAGCGGGTGCGCCGCGCTCGGCGCCGAGTAGCTGAGCACGTCCATGTCGATCGCGTTGGGATCCTGGAGCACGAACGGCCCGAACGTGCACACCACGACCATCACCGTGAGCACGCACAGCCCGATGAACGCCGCGCGGTGTGCGCGGAACGCGTCCCAGGTCTGCTGCAGCTGCGAGCGCGGGGGCGCGGTCATCGGCTGCGCGTCGACGTTGCTGCGGCCCGGCAGGTTGATCGTCGTGGAGACGCTCTCGGCCGCGGCGTTCGCCTTGCCGAAGGCCTGCGGCAGCCGTGTCGTGGCGGTGTTGCGAGCAGCGCTCATGTCAGCCCACCCTCACTCGCGGGTCGAGCACGCCGTACAGCACGTCGGCCACCGTGTTCATGAACAGCACGAGCGCGGCACCGATCATCACGATCGCGAGCACCACGGCGATGTCCTTCTGGCCGAGCGAGTCGAGCAGCAGGTTGCCCATGCCCGGCAGGCCGAACACGCGCTCGGTGATCGTGGCGCCGCCGAACAGCGCAGCCACGTCGAGCGCGACGATCGTGACGAGCGGCAGCAGCGCGTTGCGCATCGCGTGACGCATGAACACCACGCGTGCGGAGATGCCCTTCGCGTTGGCGGAGCGGATGTACTCCTGGCCGAGCACGTTGAGCAGCTCGCTGCGCATGTAGCGCGACCAGCCGGCGATCTGCAGGATCGACAGCGCGAACACCGGAAGCGCGAGGCGACGGAACACGTCGATCGGGGTTGCCATGCAGCCGAACATCGTGCTGACAAGCCCACCGTCGCTGCCGATGCACGCGGGTGCGCCACCGGTGTAGAACACGAGCGTTCCGCCGTTCCAGTCCTGCAGCTTGAGCGCGAACAGCTGCAGCAGCAGCCCGACGAAGAACGACGGCGCGGCCATCATCGCGAACGTCGAGAGCGTCGCCATGTAGTCGGCCTTCGAGTACTTGTGCACGGCGACGTACGCGCCGATCGGCAGCGCGATCGCGAGCGAGACGATCATCGACATGCCGGTCAGCATGAGCGTGAGCGGCAGCCGCTCCTGGATCTTTTCCCAGGCGCCGCGGCCGTCGACGGTCGACACGCCCATGTCGCCGGTCACGAAGTTCTTGGCCCAGTGCACGTACTGCTGCGTGACGGGCTTGTCCCAGCCGTTGAGCTTGGTGAGGCGCGCCACGTCGTCCGAGGTGATGTTCGGGTTCTGCTTGAGCAGCTCGAGCGGGTTCGGGCCGAGCGCGAGCAGGCCGAACATGATGATGCTCACCACGATCAGCGCCGGGATCGCCTCGAGGAATCGCCTGATCACGAGTCCGGTCATTGCTGGTTCACCGCCCAGTCCGCCGCGTTCCACACCAGTCCGCCGAGCGGGTTCGAGTCCATGCCCTGCATGCGATCCGTGTAGGCGAGCGTCTCCGGTCGCTGGAACAGCGGCAGCAGCGGCATGTCGGCAGCCATCTTCGTCTGGATCTGGTGCTCGATGTCGATGCGCTCCTGCAGGTCGGTCGTGATGTTGCCCTTGGCGATCAGCGCGCTGACTTCCTCGTTGCAGTAGCGATAGTTGTTCTGGCCGCTGTAGTCGTTGGCCTCGCTCGGGATCTGGTCACACGGGAACATCGTCTCCTGCGACGGGTCGATGCCGCTCGACCACGCCCACAGGCCCATGCCGTAGTTGCCCTGCACGGTGCTCTGGCCGAAGAACACGTTCGGCGGCTCCAGCGCGATGTCCATCTTGATCCCGTTCGACTTGAGGCGCTGCTGCAGCAGCTGCGCGACCTTGAGACGCAGGTCGTTGCCGGCAGTCGACTTGAACTGCACGGTCAGGACCTTGCCGTTCTTCTCGTAGTACTGGCCGCTGCGCTGGTAGCCGGACTTCTCGAGGTACTGCTTGGCCTTGTCCGGATCGAAGTTGACGTCCTTCCAGGCCGGGATGTAGTAGTCCTTCTGTGCCGGCAGGATCGTCGAGTCGAGTCGCTCGACCTGGCCCTTGAGCACCACGTCGGTGATCTGGTTGCGGTCGATCGAGTAGGCGATCGCCTTGCGCACGTTGATGTCGTTCGTCGGAGCCTTGGCGTTGTTGAACGCGATCTGCTCCCAGTAGATGCCCGGCTCGATCTGGAACGCGCCGCGCGGGAATCCCTCGAGCTCGTCCTTGAGGGTGCTGTCCGGCGGCGGGCTGATCACGTCCACCTCGCCGGTGCGAAGCTGGATCTTGAGCGTGTTGGTGTCGGCGACGAAGACGTAGCGGATCTTGTCGAGGAATGGTCGGTCGTCGTTGCCCGCGTCCCAGTAGTGGGGGTTGCGCTTGAGCACCACCTCCACGGCACGGTCCCAGTGGTCGAGCATGAACGGTCCGCTCGAGATCGGGATCGTGTCGTTGAAGTACTTGTTGAAGTCCTTGCCCTCGAGCACGTGCTTGGGCAGCGGCGCCGCACCGACGAGCCCCAGGTACGGCGCGTAGCGATCGGTGAACACGAACACCGCGGTGAGCCGGTCGGGACACTTCACGTCGCTGATCAGCTCCCAGCCCTTGCGCGACACGACCTGCCAGCGCTCGTCCATCGTCGTCGACCAGTTCCAGGCGACGTCCTCGCAGGTGATCGGGCGTCCGTCGCTCCACTTCGCCTCGGGCTTGATGTGCATGGTCACCGTCATGCCTCCGTCGGGCGTCTCCACGACCGCGCCGTTCTCCTTGGTCGGAACCTCGGTCGCGATCTTCGGCGCGTACTTGCCCTCGGCGTCGACGTCGAGCAGGCCGTCGAAGAGCGATGCCGCGATCATCGACGTGGCGGCCATCGAGCCGCACTGGATCTTGGAGTTGAGGCACTGCGGCTCCTGGTCCATGCCGATCGTGGCCGTGCCGCCATGCTCCTTCGGGGCGTTCGGGTCCGCAGCTGCGGTGTCCGCGCTCGACCCGCAGCCGCTCGCCACGATCGCGGCAAGCAGC